>CAZBLS010000028.1:0-18903 GCA_964492705.1 uncultured Oscillospiraceae bacterium
ATTTGTAAGTGAACAGATTTTTTTTGATTTGGCGCTTAAAATGGATTGAATACTGAAAATCTTTGCCGTTTTCCACAAGCAATAGGGAGATTATTTTGTATTTTCGGCGTTGGCTTCTTTTCGTTATTTTTATTTAGTTTAATGCCGAACTAATGTTCTGCAAAACTTGCAGGTAAGCAGGGATTATTTTAATCGAATGTGTAGAAATTATATCAAACACTGATTTTTTGCCTATTTGCACGAATAATCGGGAGATTGCAAGTTTCTTGGTTGATTTCGGACGGCTTGATTATAATTTCCTTTATATTCGTTTTAAATAAAACGGTGTTCCGCAAATTTTGTAAATATTCAGGATTTTTTACTGATTATTGCGTAATAATCGCAAAAAAATACCGAATTTTCTTGCCTAATTGCACATATAAGCGAGAGATGAAAAGTTCAATGATAGATTTCGGAAGTGAAAGAATAGTTTGAAATAAAATCTGCGGTGCATTTGTTTTAACAAAAAAGTTTATTTTACTATTTGCTTGATTGCTTTATTTGGATGCCAAAAAAACTTATTGATGATTGCGAAAAAATTCTTCAAATTTGATTTTTTACTTGTATTTTGATTTTTTTTTGCTGTATAATACATAAAAATCAAAGTCGGAGTTGTAAAATCTTGCACGGTTGGAGCCTTTTAGTAATTCGCTTGCGAATATCGAATATTAAAAACTACTTCTTCGGTGCGACGGCGGTTATATTGACATAATATGCGTTTCCTATAATTTTACGGGACAATACTACATTCCACAGCGGTAGTATTTCATTTTCTTTTTCGCATTAAATGGTCAATACAAAGCAAGTTACGCCCAAAAAGTAATTTTCGAGGAGA
This sequence comes from uncultured Oscillospiraceae bacterium, assembly GCA_964492705.1. Lineage (GTDB taxonomy): Bacteria > Bacillota > Clostridia > Christensenellales > QALW01 > UMGS1322. The sequence continues at coordinate 875 of CAZBLS010000028.1, forward strand.
GTTATTATGTACAGAGAATTGATAGAAAAACTGACAGAAAAAAAATAATCGGTCGCAGTTGCAGGGGCCTTGCCCTGAACATGAAATAGAAAGTGCAGAGGAATACGTAGGATTTGAATTTCCCGAAGAATTAAAAGCATTATTACGGGAAACAAACGGTAACAGAGATTTTTTGCTTTCCGCAGAAAGAATCGTCAGCACCGTGAAAGCAAACCGAGAATTCTATACAGAATATTTTGATGAGGAAGAATTTGAAGAAAAAATCAACTATTTTCTTCCCTTTGCAACAAACGGTTGCGGTGATTATTACGGATACCGCATTCTTGAAAACGGCGAAACGGATTCATCGGCAATATACATTTGGGAACACGAACTTTTTGAAATCCGTAAGGTGGCAAAAAATATTTCCCAATTGATTAGCAAGTATTATAACGATGAAATATAATGTTGATACGGCATATTATGAAAACAATGCAGAAATAATGATATAAATTAAAAAAAGACAAGCAAATGCCGTTTTTGCATATAAAATAAGTCATTCCAAAACACCGAAAGAGCATCGGATTACGTATATGAGAAACTTGCTGAATAATAAACTTATCGCAGTGCAAAGTGCTGTTGGCGCTTTCACAAAACTTTACTTTCGAAAAATTCGAAAAAAAACATAAAACACTTTATGTTTGGCGATGAATTGCGATAACGTAAATACAAATACCCAAGTTTTCAGCCGATGTTAAAATTGATATTATCACTTGCTGCGCAGTTATTGAAAAATACCCGAACATTAGAATGATTTCTGAAACACATTAAAACTTATGCAATATTCCGAAAATTAAAAGCAAGATGTGCGGAATTGAACAATAAGCATATTCCGTCGTATACGGGAACGCGTACAAGAATTGAACAATAAACATATATTCTTCTTATCCAAACTCAAAATCGGCAACTTAAAGACGGTATAACAGTCGGTATTTTAATTAAAGTAAAAGAACGGGAAAATGAAAGAAAAACATGATTTCGGCATTTCCTTTGACGAATTTTTAATTTGTGAATAGTTATTATAAGTTTTCAGTATGACCGTAATGCATTTTCGTTAATGCAACGGGAGGTTGCAATGCGGTTTCTTTCCTGTTTTAAACAAACTTTTTATTGCATAAAAAGGTAGCATATGATATAATCAAAAAGATACTAAATTATATTTCGGAGCGTTGAAAAAATGAAGATTGATAAAGTTGAACAGATAATTAAAAATATGACCTTAAAGGAAAAGATAGGTCAGGTTACACAACTGGGCTATTCGGGAGAGGATGTTGACGAGTTTGCAAAACTCATTGACGAAGTTAAACCCGGATCGCTGATACTTGCAGGCACTGCGCTTGCGGGAAGTGAGGAGCAGAGAAGCGTGCAAGGGGAAAATCTTGTTAAATTGCAGGAATATGCGGTTAAGAATATGGGTATCCCGTTGCTCTTCGGAAGAGATGTTATTCACGGGCACAGGGTTGCGTTCCCTCTTGCCCTTACTATGGCTTCGTCTTTTGACTTTGAACTTGTGGAAAAATGCTTTGACGCAGTGCGTCAAGAAGCGGTATGCGATGGGGTAAACTGGACTTTTTCGCCCATGCTTGATATGTGCAGAGACCCAAGGTGGGGAAGAATAGTTGAGGGTCCGGGTGAGGATCCTTATATAGGCGAATGCTTTGCCAAAGCGGCGGTAAAAGGGTTTCAAAAGGGTGAAACCGTTGAAAACGGTGCTATGCTTGCCTGCTTAAAGCATTTTGTCGGTTACGGCGCAAGCGAGGGCGGAAGAGATTACACGCAGACGGATATTTCGGATTATTCGCTTCAAAATGAGTATCTTCCTGCGTTCAGATCCGCAATTGAAAACGGTGCGCAGACGGTTATGGCTTCATTTAACGGCATAAACGGCGTACCCAACAGCGGAAATAAGAAGATTATGACCGACGTGCTGAGAGGTCAGTTGGGCTTTGAGGGCTTCGTTATAAGCGATTGGGATGCCATAATGATGATGTCGGAGTATTCGGGATTTGCAAAGGATAAACGGGACAGTGCAGGCAAGGCGATCAACGCAGGTATCGATATGGATATGGGCGGTAAGGTTTACCTTGACTATATGGAATCGCTTATTGAATCGGGTGAAGTTTCCGAGGAAGTCCTCGATGAAGCTGTTAGGAGAATTTTAAATGTAAAGGCACGTTTTGGCTTGTTTGAGCATCCGTTTTACGAAAAGCAGACCTTTAATTTGGAAGAACATCTTGCACTTTCGCAAAAAATGGCAGAAGAATCCATTGTTCTTTTGAAAAACAGCAACGGTATTCTGCCACTTTCAAAGGAGAGCAGAATAGGTCTTATGGGACCCTTTGCTTCGGAAAGAAGATCCCACGCAGGGTGCTGGTCGCTTGATTGGGATAAGTCCCTTGTGCACAGCATTGAAGACGTGTTCGAAAAAGAAGAAATCAAATATGTAAACAGCGATTTAAGATTAAGGGAAGCACCTCAATTTAATGCTGATTGCATAGTTATAGCCCTTGGTGAAGACAGACTTATGACAGGAGAGGCGTGCTCGGTAGGCAACGTAAGTCTGCCCGAAGAGCAGGTTGCGCTTTTGAAGAAAGCAAAGAGAAACGGTTTGCCCGTTATAGGAATTTTGTGCTTTGCACGTCCTATTGCATTGGAAGAAAATATTGATCTGTTCGATGCGGTACTTTATACGGGTCACGCAGGTTCACGGGGAGCGGAGGCTATTTGCTCCGTGCTTTTCGGTGATGCGGAACCGCAGGGAAGGTTACCCTACACGCTTCCTCATTATTCGGGACAAATTCCCGTTTACTACAATTCTTTGTCGGGATGCAGGCAGATAAATTCATATTACGACGATGAAGATCCCCGTTTTTGGTCGTATCTTGATACGACTTCCAAGCCTCTTTTCCCGTTCGGCTACGGTCTTTCCTACTCAAATTTAGAGTACGGCGAGATAAAAACGGATTGCAATAAAATTAAGTACGGTGATATCGAAAAGGGCGAGAAGTTCGTATTTACGGTTACGGTTAAGAATACAGGGGACAGAAAGGCCGTTGCCGTGGGCGAAGCGTACGTTCACGATACTGTGGCTTCGAGAATGCGCCCCCTCAGGCAGTTAAGAGGAATAAAGAGAGCGGAGATCGGAGCAGGCGAATCTGTTGAGATGACGTTCGAACTCGGTAAAAAAGACCTTGGGTTCTATCTCGAAGACGGAAGTTTTATTTTTGAAAAGGGCGAGTTTGAAGTTTATATAGGCGAAAGCAGTATTTGCACCAATAAGACCGTAATAGAAGTGGTTTAATAATATGCGTGCTTATACTTATAAAGAAAAAACAAAGTTTGTTTTGGAAGACAAGCCGAAACCGCAGATAGCAGACGAAAGGGATGCCATTGTTAAAGTAACACTTGCAAGTATCTGTTCAAGTGACTTGCATATAAAGCACGGCAACGTTCCGCAAGCAAAAACGGGAATTACCGTAGGGCATGAGGCTGTCGGAATTGTAGAAGAAGTAGGTGCAAAAGTTAAAAATCTGCAACGTGGCGACCGTGTTACCGTTAACGTGGAAACTTTTTGCGGTGATTGCTTCTTTTGCAAAAACGGCTACGTTAACAACTGCGAAAAGGGCGGTTGGCAACTCGGTTGCCGAATAGACGGCGTACAGGCTGAATATGTGCGTGTTCCTTTTGCCGACACGGGGTTAAATAAAATTCCCGAAAACGTTTCCGACAGGCAGGCACTGTTTACGGGAGACATTCTTGCAACGGGGTATTGGGCAACCCGTATTTCGGATATCGGTAAAGACGATTCGGTTCTTATAATCGGAGCAGGACCTACGGGCATATGTACACTTCTGTGCGTGATGTTGAAAAATCCGAAAAAAATCATTGTTTGTGAGAAAGACGAAAGCCGTATTCGCTTTATAAATAAGTTTTATCCGAACGTACAAACGGTTTCGCCCGAAAACTGTACTGATTTTGTGCGCCGAAACACTGCTCACGGCGGTGCCGACAAAGTGTTTGAAGTTGCAGGTACGGAACAGACTTTCCGTCTTGCGTGGGAATGCGCAAGACCCAATGGAACCGTTACGGTGGTTGCACTGTATGAAAATGCGCAAACTTTGCCGTTGCCGGATATGTACGGCAAAAATCTTACGTTTAAGTTCGGCGGTGTTGACGGGTGCGATTGCGAAGAAATACTTAAACTTATTTCAAACGGAAAAATCAGTACCGAACCGCTTATAACCCATACTTATTCCCTTTCGGAAATAGAAGAAGCGTATAAGATATTCGAAGAGCGAAAAGACGGTGTTATCAAAGTGGCGATTGAGTGCGGAAAATAACCGCAGAGAGGGAAATATGACTTTTTTTGAACTTGCAAAAGCACGGTATTCGGTGCGAAAATTTAAAAATGATGAGATTGAAGAAGATAAACTGAAAAGAATAATTCAGGCAGGGCGTTTTGCGCCTACTGCGTGCAATCGACAACCGCAAAAGATATACGTTGTTAAAAGCGAGGAAAACAGAAAAAAACTTGCCGAAATTTGCAGGTTTACTTTCGGGGCGCCGGTTATTCTTGTTGTGGGGTACGATAAAGACCGTGAATGGAAAAACCGTTTGTCGGGCGGACACGGCTCTGGCGAAACGGATGTTTCCATTGTCTGCACCCATATGATGTTGGAAGCGTGGGAACAGGGGATAGGATCCTGTTGGGTCGGCTATTTTAACGGAGATGATGTGTCAAAAGCACTGTCACTGCCCGAAAATATATGCATTACCGCAATGTTGCCTATGGGATATCCCTCGGATGATGCACAACCTATGGAACTGCACAGTATCTACCGAGAATTGGACGAAACGGTAACTGAAATGTAGTTTTTTATAAATCGGAGAAAAATACCGCATACTTATCTTAATTGAGATGGGAATGGGGTATTTTGTTTTTTTTTGCAAGTCGGATTTTTTGTGCGCAAATAAGAAAAATGATTTAAACTTAAAATCGGCGGAAATACGGGGGAACGTAGTCTGCTGTATGATACGGTATAAGGGGGGACTGAAATTTTAACGGTATAATATATTTCCGTTTCACACTACAAAGAGCAAAAATTGCGCCTACCGTTGGAATGGAAAAATTATACTTACCGGATTTTCTCTCCCGTAGCGTGAAAAAATTAAATTTTGACAAAGCAAACTTTTCCCCAAAAGGCGAATAAATCCGTCGCAATATTGCAAGAATTATTATTTTGGCGGTATATCGGCGCAAATAATCGCATAATACGGCGAAGTTTTTAAATATGCCGATGATTGAAAAAATATATAAAGAGCAAAAAACGGTTTTAAAGTTTGCGTAACCCGTAGAGCAGGGAAATTAAAAAAATACGGTATTTGATGAGTTTGTTTTTTTATCTCCGTGACGTGGGGCAAAATAACGGATAAGTTTGCCGTAATGTGTGCAATGTGCGGATGGGATTTTGCGTAGGGTTATTTTTGCATTTTCCCAAAGGTTTGGCTGATTACAGCAAGCGAAATAAAAAATTGCGTACGGTTATTTTCGGTTTTCCAAAAAGGGTAAGCACGGGCAGTAACCGTACCGCAAGGATATATTCGCAAAAAGTAAAAATCGACAGGGATGTGTTTTTTAAAAAAGAAAACAAAAAAATCGACTTGTAAAAACAAGTCGATTAAATGGTCTGGGTGAGAAGACTTGAACTTCCGGCCTCATGAACCCCATTCATGCACGCTACCAAACTGCGCCACACCCAGAAAACATACGTATTATACAACGTATATAGGAATATGTCAAGCGTTTTTTGAAAAAAATTTCAAAAAATCAGAAAATAAAAAAGATGCCGTTTTTTGGCATCTTTATAAGTGATTCCGTGAGGAAATCAAGCCATTTTGGCAACGGCTTTTGCAAGCTGAGACTTTTTATGAGCGGCGGCGTTTTTATGAATAACACCTTTTGTAGCCGCTTTGTCTACAACTGCAAACATTTTGGGCAGCATAGCCTCACAAGCGGCTTTGTCGCCTGCTTCAACGGCTGAAAAGAACTTTTTAAGGTTGGTTTTAAGGGCAGATTTAACACTGCGGTTCCTCAATTGCTTTTTAGCGGTAACCTTAATTCTCTTCTTAGCAGATTTAATATTTGCCATGGATTTCCCTCCTAACGTAAAACTCGCTTTAATCTTCATAAATTAACGAGGCTATTTTACCATAAGGTGCACTTTTTGGCAAGGGTTTTTTTCGCTTTTGTCCCATTGTATAGAAAAAATTTTTCGGAACATAATTAAAAACGGGAAAATATCGTAAAACTTGCGGTGAGGAGAAAGGATAAATATATGATTTTCAGAACCGATCTTGCAAAGGAAGCCTGCGACGGAAAAAACAGTATTGACGGATTGGAGAGTTCGGAATTTGTTTCGTTTGGAGTAAGGGGCAACAGGGTCAAAATAAAATCAGAGCGTTTAGGGAAAGAAATAGGCAAAAGTAAGGGTGAATATGTTTCGTTTGAAAGCGATGCGGTTATATTGCACAATACGGACGAATACGGGAATATTTCAAATGCGCTGGCGGAAGAAATAAAAAAAATGCTTAAAGGTACAGAGGGGAGCATTCTTGTTGCGGGGCTTGGAAACGAAAATATGACTGCCGATTCTCTCGGACCGAAAACCGTAAAAAACGTGCTTGTTACAAAGCATATATTCGATTATATACCCAATGCCGTTGACGGGCATATGCGTAACGTTTGTGCTGTTTCTCCCGGTGTAATGGGCGTAACGGGTATAGAAAGTGCGGATATAATAAAGGGAATATGTTCCTTTTGCGATATACAGGGGATAATCGCCGTAGATGCTCTTGCGGCGAGAAAGAGCGAACGGATGTTTTCGACTTTTCAGATATGCGATGCCGGAATCGAACCGGGTGCGGGCGTTGGCAACGGGCGCAGTGCACTTAACAGAGAAAAATTGGGTATTCCCGTAATTGCCATAGGTGTACCCACGGTCATATATGCTTCTTCTCTTGTTTTTGATACGGCAGAGGAAATATTAAAGTCGGTAACGGATATGTCGGACGAAGAAATACAAAAGGCGGTTTTTGGGAAAATAAGATACAAAACGGGTGATACTGTGGTTACGCCGAAAGATGTGGACGTTATAAGTTCCGACAGCGCAAAGATAGTGGCGGATGCCATAAATCTTGCAATGCACAGGGGAATGTCAAAGGAAGATATAAGCGCATATATGGCGTAATAGTTATATGATCCCTGTTATCTGCATATAATTGATAGGCAGGAGGGGGAAATATAAAAATATGAAAAAGTGGACGTGTTGTGTGCTATCTGCGGTGCTGTTGACGGCATTTTCCGTAAATTCCGTGAAAGGAGAAAATTTGCAGGGGAAAAATATATTTTCAGGCAGTTCTCTTTTGAAAAAAGCGGTTTCTTTTTTTATGGGAATAGATGAAAAAAACGGAGAGGATATTATATCCGTTGCGGTGGATCTTACAAAGGACGAAAAATTTTCCCTTGAAATAGAAAAAATCAATATGGAGACGGTTTTGGAAGAAAATGAAGCGAGCAAGGCGAAAGCGGATGACGAGAACACCGTAAAGGAAGAAAATGGGAAGAAAGTGCTTATATACCATACTCATACCGACGAAGCCTATTTTAAAGGCGATGCACAGTACGTTGAAACCTCCGTAGGGCGGACGGCGGATAATAATTACAATGTGGTGAACATAGGAGAAAAACTGAAAGAAGAACTTGAAATGCGAGGGTTTGCGGTGACACACGATTCCGAAAATAACTTAAAAAACGGGTTTAATAAAGCATATCAGACAAGTTACGAAACAATTAAAAAATATATAGGCGAAACTGATATATACATAGATCTGCACAGAGATGCCTATATGGGACAGGAAAGGAATTTCATAAGCGCAAACGGAAAAGAATATGCCCACGTGTGTTTTGTGGTGGCAAAGGGCGAGAATTATAACGATAAGCCCCATTGGCAGGAAAACTATAAACTTGCCCGTAAACTTACCGATAAAATGAATGAAATTTGCCCCGGAATAGCCAAGGATATAATATTTAAAAACACAAGATTCAATCAGCACGTATCGGATTCCTGCTTGCTTATTGAAATGGGAAACGAGCGCAATACGGTGGAGCAGGTTAGGGCAAGTGCGGAAATCGTTGCAAGCGCTATGAGTGAAATATTAAAATATGCTTGAAAATAATTTAAAAAGATAGTATAATAGTACCGTAAACAAAAACGGAGGCATACGGTTATGAAAAAACTGATTTGCGCCATTACGGCAATTATGCTTTTAATTATTTCTTCGTTACCCGTGAATGCACTGACGGCTAAAACGTATCTGTTCGTGCTGAGGGAAGAAGATATGGTGGGTGAAAATTACGAACTGTTTTTGCTCAACTGTCACGGGCAGTATTCGAAAGAAAGCGATTCCGTTACGGTTTATATTACAAATTACAGTGACCGTGAGGGCAAGTTTGAGGTTTTTGTAGGATATTCGGGAAGTAAAGTCAAAACCGATATTTCCGTCGGTTCGGTGGGCATCAAAAACGGCGTTACGGCAAAATTCGTTATCGAAAATATATCTTCCGTACCCGAAAAAGCAAATGACGACCTCGGCTACGTACCCAATTCTTTCCTCGACGGGGATTCCGTTATAAGGATAAAAGTCAGCGGTCTTACAAAGGGAGATTCTTTTACCGTTTCGGGAATGTCGGTAGGCAGAATGATGTCCACAAGTTTTAAGCCTTTGAGTGAGGGCGGACATTATGAGTCGGTTTTTAACGAAGAAGATATAAACGAAGCCAAGTCGGTTATTCCGGATGACGGCGAAAACACGGTTGAAAGCGAAAAAACGGATAAATACACCAATACCTTGGAACAGCCTACGCAAAAGGAAGTTACGTTTTTTATAACTCTCGTTGCGATTGCGGTGGCAATGTTTGCAGGCGGTGCGATAATCTATATATGTGCTTTAATATTGAAAAGGAGAAGAGAAGATGCGTGATAAATATAATTTTTGGCTGAATAAAACCGATTTGGACGGTGAGGTACGTTCACAGTTGATATCAATGAAAGATAACGGCGAAGAGATATTCGAGAGTTTTTACAAAGACCTTGAATTCGGTACGGCGGGATTAAGAGGTGTGCTGGGCGCAGGTACAAACAGGATGAACGTTTATACCGTTGCAAGGGCAACCTACGGCTTTGCGGAGTATCTTAAAGAAAACTTTAAGGAACCCTCGGTGGCAATAGCCTACGATTCAAGGATAAATTCGGAACTTTTTGCGTGGACAAGTGCCCGAGTTATGGCAAAACAAGGCGTTAAAGTGTACATATACGGTGAACTTATGCCTACGCCTATGCTTTCGTATGCGGTTCGCGAATACGCTTGTTCGGGCGGTATTGTGGTGACTGCAAGCCACAATCCGGCAAAGTATAACGGATATAAAGTGTACGGCCCCGACGGATGTCAGGCAGGACCCGAAATGGCTGATGCAATACTTGAAAAAATTGAAAATACGGGAATTTTCCAAGCGGAACTTGCCGAAAAATGCGATGAACTTATCAATATAATTCCCGATGAAACCGTTGAAAAATTTATTGATACGGTGCTTGAAAACAGGGTATACAAAGATAAAGATGCGGTGAAAAATCTTAAAATCGTCTATACTCCCCTTAACGGAACGGGACGTATGCCCGTGCTCAGGATGCTTAAAAAAGCAGGGGTGGAAGATATTACGGCAGTTAAGGAACAGGAAATGCCCGACGGCAATTTTCCCACCTGTCCCTATCCCAATCCCGAAATCAGAGAAGCACTGCAAAAGGGTATAGACTGCTTAGAGAAATTCGGCGGTGATATACTTGTTGCCACAGATCCCGATGCGGACAGGGTAGGCACGGCTGTAAAGCATAAGGGTAAAGTTCGCCTTATTACGGGTAACGAAATGGGAGTGCTTATGCTTGACTATATTTGCCGTATCCGTACAGAAAACGGTACGATGCCCTCTTCTCCCGTGGCAGTAAAAACGATAGTTACCACAGCAATGGTTGCCGACGTTGCGTCAAGTTACGGCGTTGACTTAAAAGACGTACTTACGGGATTTAAATTTATAGGCGGAGTGATTGCCGACCTTGAAAGCCAAAACAGAGTAGAAGACTATCTTTTGGGATTTGAAGAGAGTTACGGCTATCTTATGGGCGTACACGCAAGGGACAAGGATGCGGTAAGCGCGGTAATGCTTATTGCCGATATGGTGGCGTATTATAAATCCCAAGGCAAGACTCTCGGCGACGTGCTTGATTCTCTGTTTGAAAAATACGGCTGGTACAATAACCGTACGGTATCCTTTGCATTCGAGGGAGCGGCAGGTATGGAAAAAATGGCTTCCATAATGGAAAAACTGCGCAACGATCCCCCAAAAGCGATTTCAGGTGCCGAAATTATGGAAATCAGCGACTATAAACTTTCCCTTACAAAGAGCGCAAGGGGAGAAGAAAAGATAACGCTTCCCAAATCAAACGTGCTTGCATATAAACTTTCCGACGGATGTTCTTTTGTAGTACGTCCCTCGGGAACCGAACCCAAACTTAAAGTATATATGTTTGCAAAAGCCGAGTCGGAAGAAAAATCTTCCGCCAGAGTGGAAGAACTGAAAAGCGCACTTGAAATGATAATAAACGGATAAAAAATAACTGCCGAAACAATATCGGCAGTTATTTTTTATTGCGCATATTTATAACGTGTGGTAAAATATAACGGAAAAGGAGTGATTTGCTATGTTTATAACGGACGACGTAAAATATATCGGTGTTAACGATCATAAAGTTGATCTTTTCGAGGGTCAGTACAAAGTACCTAACGGAATGAGTTACAATTCTTATTTGATACTTGATGAAAAAACAGCAGTAATGGATACGGTAGACGGCAATTTTGCCGGTGAATGGCTTGAAAATCTTGAAAAAGAACTGAACGGCAGAACGGTGGATTACCTTGTGGTACAGCATATGGAACCGGATCATTCGGCAAATATCGGTGTTTTAATGGCAAAGTATCCCCATTGCCGTATTGTGGGAAATACAAAAACTTTTAAGATGATAGAAAATTTCTTTTCCGCAGATATCTTGAATAATGCGGTAGCGGTAAATGAGGGAGATGAACTTTCTCTCGGCAAACATACACTGAAATTTGTATTTGCACCTATGGTGCATTGGCCCGAGGTTACCGTAACTTACGATGTGACGGATAAAATACTTTTCTCGGCGGACGGATTCGGCAAATTCGGTGCTCTTGATGCTTGCGAAGAATGGGACGGCGAAGCACGCAGATACTATTACGGCATAGTGGGAAAATACGGCGTGCAGGTGCAGGCGCTTTTGAAAAAAGCAGGCGGTTTGGATATAAAAACCGTTTGTCCCTTGCACGGACCCGTACTTACCGATACGGTATCTCACGCAGTGGAAAAGTACGGTATGTGGTCAACTTATACGCCGGAGTCCGACGGCGTAATGATTGCATACACTTCCGTTTACGGCAATACGAAAAAAGCGGCGGAAATATTAAGAGACGCATTAAATAAAAAAGGATGCGCAGAAGTTGTATTCTGCGACCTTGCAAGGTGCGATATGTCCTTTGCGGTGGAAGAAGCGTTCCGTTTAGGCAAACTTGTACTTGCTTCGCCTACCTATAACGGTGACGTTTTTCCCTTTATGAAAGATTTCCTCCACAGACTTACCGAGAGGAATTATCAAAAACGCAAGATAGGCTTTATTGAAAACGGTTCTTGGGCACCTATGGCAACAAAAATTATGAAAAACGCCTTTGAAAAGAGCAAAGAAATTACCTTTGCCGAAACAAACGTTACCTTAACTTCGGCGGTAAAAGAGGCTGATATCCGCAAAATAAACGAACTTGCGGATGAAATGATAGAGGGATAGGTATGGTCAACTGCGACAGGGTGGAGATCGTTCTGCCCAATATGAAGGGCAGAGTAAAACTTTTCCAAATAAGCGATATGCATATAACTCTTTGGAATGATTCCGATACGGAGTACACACGCACTTCCCAAAAGGAAAGAAAAGATATGTTCGACGGACTTGTAAACGACGGTGTGGAGCGCACGGAAAAATTTGAAGAATGTACCGTCTTGCACAGGAAGAAAAGTGCGATACGGTCATCCTTACGGGAGATATCATTGATGCACCGTCGGAAGGAAATTTCGGGTATTTGGAAAAAACGGTCAATTCATTTGATATCGAAACGGTTTTTTGCATAGGCAATCACGATTGGACTCACGCACGGGATTATCAAAGCGAGGAACAGCGGAAAAAGAATATGCCGCGATTTAACGGCATTTTCCGTAAAGACGGTAACGGCGACTGTGAACTTTATGTCAGAGATTACGGAGATTTTGCACTTGTAAGCATTGATGACGGCAGAGGCACGGTTTCAAAAAAAGCACTTGATACGCTTAAAAATTTCGCAAAGAGCAAAAAGAACGTTATAATTTTAATGCATATACCCGTTTATGCAGACACTCTCACAGAGGATTGCGTTAAGGTTTGGGGCGGAGACGGTTGCATAGGCAGTGAAGAAACAAAATGGCGTATAGATGCCGTTACGGAAGAATTCGTTGAGTTTTTACATTCGGAAGAAAGCACGGTTTCGGCAATCATAGCAGGTGACATACATTTTGACCATACGGACAGAATAAGCGAAAAAACGGTACAGTACTGCCTTGGAACATCATATTCGTTCAGGGCGAGAATTTTTGATATACACGGATAGAAAACGTATTTTAGGTTGACAGATTTGCGCAGATATGGTATCATAACTGCGTAAATCTTTAAGAGCGATACAGAGATATCGGCAAGATGAGACAGTTGCATAAGTTAAAGGCATATTATACCGTATGCTTTGTTGTGTTGTTGTGTCTTGCCGTGCAGGTAAGGCATTTTTTATGCCGTATGAAAGGGTTAAAATGCAAGATATCAGATCTACGTATTTGAATAAATTTCCCACACTGACAGGTGCGGTGTCGGATTTTCTCTTTTCAAACAGTGAATACGCAAAATATACTATTCTGCCCGGTTTTTGCGACGTGCACGTGCATTTTCGCGAGCCGGGTTTTTCGTATAAAGAAACGGTTTTATCGGGAAGCCGTGCGGCGGCAAGGGGCGGATATACGGACGTTTGCACAATGCCCAATCTTAATCCCGTGCCGGATTGCGGAGAAAATTTAAAAAAGCAGATGGATATAATAGAAAAAGATTCGGTGATAAATATTCACCCCTATGCATCCATAACGGTTGGGCAAAAGGGTGAGGAATTATCGAAAATGGACGAACTTGCCGAAAATGCCGTTGCGTTTTCCGATGACGGACGGGGAGTTCAGTCCGAAGAACTTATGCTTAAAGCAATGGTAAAGGCAAAGGAGTTAAATAAAATCATCGTTGCCCATTGCGAAGACAATTCACTGCTCTTCGGCGGATATATCCATAAAGGTAATTATGCTTTGGCTCACGGGCACAGAGGAATTTGCTCCGAAAGCGAATGGAAACCCATTGAAAGGGATATAGAACTTGTTCGCAAGACGGGCTGTGCATACCACGTGTGCCACATTTCCTGTAAAGAAAGCGTTGAACTTATACGCAAGGCAAAAAAAGAGGGGTTGAATATAACTTGCGAAACGGCACCCCATTATCTGCTGCTTGACGAAAACTTCCTTAAAGAAGACGGTAGGTTTAAAATGAATCCTCCTTTAAGGTCAAAGGAAGACAGAGAAGCGCTTACAGAGGGCATAGTTGACGGAACGGTGGATATGATAGCCACCGACCATGCACCTCACAGCAAGGAAGAAAAGAGCAAAGGTCTTGAAAACAGCGCATTTGGCATTGTGGGCATAGAAACCGCTTTCCCCTTGATGTACACGGGATTTGTAAAAACGGGTATCATTGCAATGGACAGGTTGATTGAACTTATGTGCATTGCACCGAGGGAAAGATTTTCAATACCGCTAAACAACGGATTTTCGGTTTGGAACCTTGAAGAAAAATATACGGTCGATCCGAAAGACTTTTTATCTATGGGCAAGTCAACGCCCTTTGAAAATTATGATGTATACGGTAAATGCATTGCCACCGTGTGTAACGGCAAAACGGTCTATACAATAAATAAATGATATCGGGGAGGAATTAAAATGGCAAAAAGGACAGATGTTAAAAAAGTACTCATTATAGGTTCGGGACCTATCGTTATAGGTCAGGCGGCGGAGTTTGACTATGCAGGTACACAGGCTTGCTTGGCACTTAAAGAAGAGGGTTACGAGGTAATACTTTGCAATTCCAACCCCGCAACGATTATGACCGATACGTCCGTGGCGGACAAGGTTTATATGGAACCCCTTACACTTGAATATATAGCAAAGATTTTGCGCTATGAGCGCCCCGATGCTATCGTACCCGGAATAGGCGGACAGACGGGACTTAACCTTGCTATGCAACTTGAAAAGAAAGGCGTTTTGAAAGAGTGCGGAGTGGAACTCTTGGGTACTTCAAGCAAGAGTATCGAGCGTGCGGAGGACAGAGAACTTTTTAAGGAAATGTGCGAATCCATCGGTGAACCGGTAATTCCCTCACAGATCACTTACAGTATAGAAGAGGCGAAGAAAGCGGCAAAGGAGATCGGCTATCCCGTTGTACTGCGTCCTGCCTTTACATTGGGCGGAACAGGCGGCGGATTTGCATATAACGAAGAAGAACTTACCGAAATAGGTCTTAACGCATTTAAACTTTCACCTGTACATCAGGTGCTTGTGGAAAAGAGTGTTAAGGGATATAAAGAAATCGAATTTGAAGTTATGCGCGATTCGGAAGACAATGCCATAACCATTTGCGGTATGGAAAATATCGACCCTGTCGGCGTACACACAGGCGACTCGGCAGTTGTGGCACCCATACTTTCCCTTAACGACCATGATAAAAAGATGCTTAACGACAGCGCCATTAAAATAATAAGGGAACTTAAAATAGAGGGCGGATGTAACGTACAGTTTGCCCTTAATCCCTATTCAAGCGAGTATTATCTTATCGAAGTAAACCCCCGAGTTTCCCGTTCTTCGGCACTTGCGTCAAAGGCAAGCGGATATCCCATTGCAAGGGTTACCGCAAAAATTGCAATGGGTATGTTGCTTAAAGATATTCCCGTTGCAGGCGGCAGTGCGGCAATTGAACCGGACCTTGACTATATAGTTGCAAAATTCCCCCGTTTCCCCTTTGATAAGTTTGCCGATGCGCCCAACACACTCGGCACGCAGATGAAAGCAACGGGCGAAGTTATGGGTATCGGCTCTACTTTGGAAGAGTGCCTGCTTAAATCCGTACGTTCACTTGAAACGGGCGTTACGCATTTCAGACTTTCCAAATTCGATAATATGAGCAATGAAGAGATATTCGAGTATATTTCTCAGTTCAGAGATGATAATATATACGCCGTATTTGAACTGCTCCGCAGGGGATGCGATATCGAAACTCTCCACAAGGCAACTATGATAACGCCTCTGTTCCTTGAAGCCTTTAAACGTATCGTTGATACGGAAAACGAAGTTAAAGAGGGCAAGGGCGATACCGAAGTACTTAAAAAGGCAAAGACGATGGGCTTTGCGGACAAGTATATTGCTATGCTTTGGGGAATGAAAGAAGAGGAAATATACGCTCTGCGCAAGGAAAACGGCATAATTCCCGTATTCAGAATGGTAGACACTCTCCACACGGGCAAATATATAGCGTATCTGTATTCTTCTTACACCGGCAAGAACGAATCGAGGCTTACGGACAAAAAGAAGATCGTGGTTTTGGGTGCAGGTCCCATAAGAATAGGTCAGGGCGTGGAATTCGATTATTCAACCGTTCACGCCGTGCAGACCATACGCCGTGCCGGATATGAGGCAATAATAATAAACAATAACCCCGAAACGGTTTCCACCGACTACACCGTTGCCGACAAACTTTACTTTGAACCACTTACTCCCGAGGACGTTATGGCTATTATCGATTTTGAACAGCCCGAGGGCGTTATCGCATCTTTGGGCGGACAGACTGCCATAAACCTTGCACAGCCTCTTATGTCGAGGGGAGTAAAGATAATCGGTACCGACTGCGAAGCGATCGAGCGTGCCGAGAACAGAGACAGTTTTGAAAAAGTGCTTGAAGAATTGGGTATTCCTCAGCCTAAGGGAAAAGCGGTTACGAAGATAGAAGACGGCGTAAATGCCGCTGCGGAAATAGGATATCCCGTGCTTGTGCGCCCGAGTTTCGTGCTGGGCGGAAGAGCAATGCAGATAGTTGCCAATGAGGAGCAACTCCGCCATTATCTGAAAACAGCCGTTGAGATAGATGCGGACAAGCCCGTGCTTGTTGATAAGTATATACAGGGCAAAGAAGTGGAAGTTGATGCCATTTGTGACGGCCGTGACGTATTTGTCCCCGGCATAATGGAACTTGTTGAACGTACGGGTATACACTCGGGCGACTCAATAAGCGTTTACCCCACGTTCAGTATTTCCGATAAAGTTAAGGGCACTATCTTGCAGTATGCTAAAAAACTCGGTATGGGCATAGGCATAGTGGGACTTTACAATATTCAGTTCATAGTTGACGGAAACGACAAGGTCTATATTATCGAGGTAAACCCCCGTTCTTCGAGAACGGTACCGTTCCTTTCAAAATCCACGGGATACAGCCTTGCGGATATCGCAACGGAAGTTATCTTGGGTAAAACCCTTAAAGAACAGGGAATATTCGATATCTATCCCAAGGAAAAAGACCGCTATTACGTAAAAGTTCCCGTATTCTCATTTAATAAGATCAAGGGACTTGACGCATATCTGTCCCCCGAAATGAAATCCACGGGTGAAGCAATAGGTTACGATGATAAACTTAACCGTGCCCTTTATAAGGCATTGCAGGCTTCGGGTACTCATTTACAAAATTACGGTTCGGTATTCGTAACAGTTGCCGATAAGGATAAAGATGAAACGTTGCCCCTTGTACGCAGGTTCTACAACCTCGGCTTCAATATTTTGGCAACGAGAGGTACGGCTATGTTCTTAAAAGAAAACGGCATACGTACCCACATTTTGGAAAAGATTGCAAACGGAAGCGAAGAGATACCCGATGCAATAAGACAGGGGCACATAGCCTACGTTATCAATACAAAGGATATCGGCGCATCTACGCAGGAGAGCGACGGACATAAGATACGCCGTTGCGCAACCGAAAACAACGTTACTATGTTCACGTCACTTGATACCGTAAGAGTTCTTTTGGACGTGTTGGAGGAAACAACGCTTACGATTTCAACTATCGATGCGTAAAATACGGAGTTTATAATGAAACAGGGAATTTTCAAAATTTGCGAAAATACCGCACTTACCTCAAATGTATTCAAAATGCGTTTGGAGGGAGATGTGAGCGATGTCACTTCCTGCGGTCAGTTTATCAATATTAAATTGGACGGGCTCTACCTGCGCAGACCTATTTCGGTATGCGACAGGGATGAAAATACCGTTACCGTAATTTATAAGGCAGTAGGTAAGGGCACTGAAAAAATGTCGCATATGCAAGTGGGAGAAACGCTTGACGTACTTACGGGATTGGGCAACGGATACGATTTGTCACTTTCGGGTGACAAACCGCTTCTGCTTGGAGGCGGTGTAGGTGTTCCGCCCCTTTATATGCTTGCAAAGGAACTTACGGCGCAAAACAAAAAAGTTACCGTTGTGCTCGGGTTCAATACGGCAAGTGAAGTTCTTTTGGAAAAAGAATTCGCTTCCCTCGGATGTGACGTTACAGTAACGACAGCCGATGGCTCTTACGGCAAGAAAGGCTTTGTTACGGACGCTTATCCGGAAGAGTATTCGTATTTTTATACCTGCGGTCCCGAACCGATGCTTAAAGCGG
>CAZBLS010000029.1:0-18205 GCA_964492705.1 uncultured Oscillospiraceae bacterium
CTCATAGTTACGGTATCTCCGCAGGTTATAAACAGGTCTCCGCGTTCACCTTTTGGGCGGAGACCTGTTTATAACCTGCGGAGATACCGTAACTATGAGAGGTACTGCCGAATTTGTATTTGACGGAGAATTATCGGAGGATTTTTATGACGAAGACTAACAAAAACTATCTTAATTTGGCTGAAAATTATCTGTTTGCCACGGTTGCAAACAAACAAGCGGAATATCAAAAAGCGCATCCCGACAAAAAAGTTATAAAAATGAGCATCGGCGACGTTACACGTCCCATATGTTCCGCAGTAACGGAAGCGATGCACAAAGCCGTTGACGAAATGGCAACTGCCGAGGGTTTTAAGGGATACGGACCCTACGAAGGCTACGAATTTTTGCGCAGTGCGATAAAAAATTACTACGCTCTTAACGGCGTGCAGGTGGGCATTGACGAAATTTACGTTTCCGACGGTGCAAAAAGCGACGTGGGCAATATTTTGGATATCTTTTCAAAGGATAATACCGTGCTCATTCCCGATCCCGTATATCCCGTATACTTGGACACGAACGTAATGGACGGCAGAGAAATCATTTTTGCACCCGCTACGCAGGAAAACGGTTTTCTTCCTATGCCCGACGGCAACGTAAAAGCCGACATAATATATATATGTTCGCCCAACAATCCCACCGGTGCGGTATATTCCCGTGAACAGTTACAGCAGTGGGTGGACTATGCCAACAAAAACGGCTCTGTAATTCTTTTCGATGCCGCTTACGAATCATTCGTTTCGGGAGATCTTCCTCGCAGTATTTTCGAAATAGAGGGTGCACGCACTTGTGCAATCGAACTCTGTTCCCTTTCAAAAACCGCAGGATTTACGGGAGTGCGTTGCGGATACACCGTTATTCCCAACGAACTTGTTCTTGACGGACAAAAGATAGGTGCACTGTGGCTTCGCCGACAGGCAACAAAGTTCAACGGCGTTTCATACATAACACAGGCAGGTGCCGCCGCAGTTTTCTCCGAAAACGGACTTAAAGAAATACGCAGTAATATCGAATATTATAAATCCAATGCAAAGATCATAACCGATGCCTGCGATGCGCTTTCTTGGTGGTACACGGGCGGTACCAATTCCCCTTACGTTTGGCTTAAATGCCCCGACAGTAAAAAATCGTGGGATTTCTTTGACGAACTCCTTGACAAAGCAAACGTCGTATGCACCCCCGGCGCAGGTTTCGGCAAATGCGGAGAGGGTTTTGTAAGACTTACCGCATTCTCTTCAAAAGAAAACACTGCCGAAGCCGCCCAACGCATTAAAGAAATCTACCTGTAATATTATAAGTAGGCATATATTCCGCACATCACAGCGGAAATCACTCTGCCTAAACAACAAAAAGCAGAGAAATGTCTTTATTAAAAACAGACAACGCTCCACCGTACACGGTGTAACGCACTAAACGAAACAAAAAGCAACTTTTTCCGAAAGTTGCTTTTTTATATACACATAGAAAAACGGTCAATCGGGACTTCTCCGTACGTTATTTCTCCGTTAAACAGCATTTGGGGCACATCAGAAAAAAGTATTTCCCTTGGTCACGGCAAAAAATTTCCGCAAAAAAACTTTTCCGTGATTTTTTGTAATCATATGCAAAACAATCATTCCCATGCGTCAATACAACCAAACGCTTAATACCATAACCCAAAATTCCGGACTTTTTGTAATACGCATTTTTAGCAGTTCTCGGATTTCTTACATAGCCTTTCACTATTTGCAAATTACCTATATAATCTCCTTTTCCCGATTTCCACTCAAAACACGGCGATTTCCATAAAAAAACCGATTTCACTTTTGCGAAATCGGTTTAAAATAATATCAGTATTTTTTATAAAGAGGTCCGTATGCTTGGCAAGCACGGTAATCCTGTCCCTCTTTGTCCATACCGAATGCATTCCATACAGCAGGACGGAAGATGTCTTCTTCGGGAACGTTATGCATACTTACGGGAATACGCAACATTGAGCACATTGTAATAAGGTCTGCGCCGATATGACCGTAACTGATTGCGCCGTGGTTAGCACCCCAATTTTGCATAACTTCGTAAGCGGTTTTGAAAGGACTGCCCTCTTTGCCGTCGCAACGGGGAGCAAACCAAGTGCAGGGCCAAGTGGGGTTAGTGCGCTCCATAAGTTTATCCGAAACTTCATCGGGCAATTTAACCGTCCATCCCTCGGCAATCTGCAACACGGGACCCAATCCCTTAACAAGATTAAGCCTTATCATCGTGCAGGGCATTTCCGCTCTTGTGGTATAGTGGCTTGAAAAACCGCCTCCTCGGAAATTATCAAATCCCGCCTCACACCAAACGGTAGCATCGGTCATCTTTTTAATATCCTCATCGGTAACTTCCCACCATTTTTTCATAACGGGATTGCCGTTTTCATCGGTGCATTCACCGCAAGCGTCAAGACAGGCGGCACCGGAATTGAGCAAGTGAATAATACCGTCGGAATCTTTTGCCTTACCCTCAAACTTATATCCCGTCACACGCTCGGTAGCCTCGCCCGACCAATATGTACGCACGTCGGCAAAGATCTGTGCACGGTGAGTGAGCAGGCGCATAAACAGCATACCTAAACCGTTAAGTACGTCATTTTCGGTAGCAAGTGTATAGGGTTCTCTTGCGCCCTCATAGTCAAAGGTTGAAGAAAGGAATGCTTCGGGATAATCGCAGTTGGGCCAATGATCCGTCCACTGACGCTGACCTTGGAAACCGCCTGCAATTGCATTATGACCTAACTTTTCTTCTTCGAACCCCTCGGGCAAATCAGGATTGCCCGTCATAAGATCCTTGATTATGCAGTACATTTTAACGGTAAATTCCCACTGCTTTTCTTTTTCTTCATCGGTGAATTTTATACGGCGTTCCTTGCCCAAAAACTCAACGGAGTCGGGGTTATCGTCACGCCCCTCTTTACAGTGTTCCTTTGTCCACGCAAGCGCTTTTCGGTACTCTTCCTCGTTGTAAATTCCCTCTTCCATCCTGCGGAGAATTTCAACTTCATCCACGGATTCAACACGCATACCGAGGTACGCTTCCATAAAATCTTGGTCGATGATCGAACCTGCAATGCCCATACACTGCGAACCTATCTGCAAGTACGATTTACCTCTCATTGTAGCCACCGCAACCGCCGCACGGCCGAAACGCAAAAGTTTTTCCTTTACGTCTTCGGGTATTTCGGTAACCTGTTCTCTGTCCTGAACTTCGTGCCCGTAAATACCGAACGCAGGAAGACCCTTTTGTGCGTGCGCCGCCAAAACAGCCGCCAAATATACCGCACCGGGACGTTCCGTTCCGTTAAATCCCCAAACGCCTTTTATCGTATTGGGGTCCATATCCATAGTTTCCGAGCCGTAGCACCAACAGGGCGTTACCGAAAGTGTGATATCAACGCCCTCTTTTTTGAATTTATCTGCGCAGGCGGCGCTTTCGGGCACACGGCCTATACTCGAATCAGCCATAACTACCTTTACGTGCTCGCCGTTTGAATAGAAAAGGTTTTCTTCGAATAATTTCTTTGCGGCGTTTGCCATTGCCATAACCTGCTCTTCAAGGCTTTCACGCAGTTTCATAGGTCCCCGTCTGCCGTCGATAATTGGACGTATTCCGATTACGGGATATTCACCTTTAAATCTTGATTTACTCATAAAAACTCCTTAATTTAAATTTATATTTTTTTCCGAAATCACCGTATCTGTAAAGATTTGCTTTTCGTCAAAATATTATTCTCGGATTATAAGATAGGGCTCTTCGTCTGTTTCACTCACAGAAAAAATCTTTGCACGTTCACTGCCCGATGGCGTATTGGGGCTGTGCATAGTAAAACGAAGTTTGCCCTGCAAATCGTAAAAAAGCATCCCGTGTCCGCCGTTAGATGAAAACATCAAACTGTCGCAATGCTTCCACTCGCCTTTTAACGAGCCGTTTGAAGAATAGGATACCGCTTCGACATAATTGTTTTCTCTGTCAAATCCCGACCAAATCATAATAAGTTTGCCGTCTTTCCTGCGGTGCAAAAAAGGTCCGTCGGTAACAAGCCACTCGCCGTCCCGATGCGCCCAAGCAGGTTCCGATGCTCTAAACAGCACCTGCGGTTCTCCAACGGCATATTTAAGGTCATCGGACAGTCTGCACAGGCACACTTCACCGTCTTTAATTTGAACCCATTCGTGGCAAAATATCATATACGGCACTCCGTCTTCCACAAAAAACGTACCGTCAAGGCACATCCAATGATTAGGCGTTATGGGGCAACTCCATACCTTGTACTCTCCGTCGGGACGGTCGGATACAAGTATCTGCGTTGCACGCATATGCCCTGTGGCATAAAAGGAAGCGAACATATAAAACTTCCCCTTATATTCGTGAACTTCCGGTGCCCAAAAATTTTCCGTGCTCCAAAAGCCTTTCGGCGGATCAAAGCATATTGCAGGTTCCGACCAATTTTCCAAATCACTTGAAACACTGCAATAAAATCCTCTTGCACCGTTCCACGAATACTGCCCCGGCGTACCGAAAAGGTAATATTTGTTTTCATACGTCAAAATATACGGGTCACGTATATGTATCTCCGAAAGTTTCATATTCTCCCTCCACCTTTATTTTTGCCGAAAAAAAATTGCATCTTTTCCTGATAAAAGTATAACCTCATCCACAGTTTTTGTCAAACAAAAAAGCAGGCTTGAAGCCTGCTTTCGGTGTTATTTTTTATCGTAAACCCGTACAAAGTCCGCAATAAAAGCGTCATCCTTAAATTCGCCCTCGATTTTGTGGGGATTTGAACTGCGGTAGCCCTGTACTTCGGTGGTAAGCAAAATAAACTGCGGTACGTGAGACACGTTTTTATCTGCGTGGGAAACAAGTTTACCGTCGCAGTAAAAATCGTAGCCGTCGGTTTGCCAATTCATACCGAAATAATGCCAGCCGTCCTCGGTTTCTTCAAGGGAATAGTTCACTCTTCCCTCTTCTCTGAACTGCACGCCGTAACCGCCCATAATATTGCCCGTCGTAGCGGTTCCCGTGCCAAAGCACTCCATAATATCCGATTCGATACCGCACCATTCGGGTTCAAAACGTCCGCCGATAGTAGGTGACTGCGTCCAAAATGCACTCCACATAACGTTGGGTTCTTTTTGGAACTTACATCTGCACTCATAATAGCCGTAACGGTGAACGAATTTAGGTTCTTCAAGCACGCCCAAGCGCCAAAACTCATTCTGTCCCCAAGGATTGTCCGTACCGGTTACGGGCACATCAAAAGAATTTGAGCCTGTTTGCAACTGGGGTGAAACGTAGCATCCGTTCCTTTCGGTGCGGTGCAACTCGATATGGCTGTTTCCGTCAAGCACAACTCCTTGATCGGTATATGCATCGCAGGGTTTACCCCAATAATTGAGCCTGAAATCCCATTTTGTTCTGTCAAGTTCCGTTCCGTCAAATTCGTCGTTCCACACAAGTTCCCAATCGCCCTCGGGCAAGAAGCTGGGTGCGTGTCCTTCAACTTCAAAACGTTTCATATTCAAATCCTCCGTATATGAAATTTATACACGGGTATTATATATCGTTTTTTAGGGAAAATATACGGAATTTTTTACTTGAATTTTTAGATTTCTTACTTTATTTAAGTTCGGCGTAAAATTCCACCGAACCGTTTTTTTCCGTTGCCTTTATGCTGCCTGCGTGGGATTCGGCAATAGTCTGCGCAAGTGAAAGTCCTATGCCGAAGCCGTCGGATGACCTTGATTTATCTCTGCGGTAAAAACGGTGGAAAATCTTTTCCGTTTCACCCTCTTCGAATTTTTCGCACTCATTTACGCATTTTACGGCAACGCCTTTACGCAGTTTTTCCGTTTTAAACAGAATATCGCTGTTCTCGCTTGCATACTTTATTGCATTATCAAGCAGAACCGAACACAGTTGCCTTACCGCATATTCGTCTCCGCAATAGACCGTGTCCTCGCAGATATCCGTTATCAGCCTGTGCCCCTTTTCCTTTGCAAAATCCGAAAAGGATTCCGCCGTTTCCCTTACCGCCGAAGTAAAATCAAAATTTTCCGTTTTTACAGGCGATTCCCATTCGTCCATTTTGGACAGAAAAGTCATTGCATTGACAAGTTCCTTTAACTTTTCCGTTTGTGCCTGCGCCTTGTCTATCCATTTTTGCTTGCCGTTTTCCATTTCAAGCACTTTTAAACTTGTTGCGATAACGGTTATGGGTGTTTTCAGTTCGTGCCCTGCATCGGTTATAAACTGCTTTTGCTTTTCCGCCGCCTTAATCAACGGATCGATGACTTTACGTGCGCAAAGATGCAATATTACGTACACAAGGCAGATGCATAAAGCCATTGCTCCAAGGGAAAGAAGCGCAAAATCAGTCACCGTTGCCATTTGCCTGTAACAGTCAAGAAATACTGCCGAATTTTTATTTTTTCCCTCGTTTTTCGCCAAAAAGACGTATCCGCCGTATCTGCCGTACCCCTCACCGTTTTTTACGGCTTTCTGCACAAAACTGCCTATATCGTCCTCGGTAACGGCTGCAATATTATCAAGGTCGGCACGCACGATATTTCCGTTATCGTCATAGTACAAAACAAAATATCTTATAAAATACGGTCTTTCCGCCATGCCGTCAAAAAAGCCTTTGTCCGTATTATCGGGTCGAGGAAGTTTGCCTCGGTTATCGCCGATAGTTTTAAGCGTTCCCCTTATCTCACCCCAAGCAGATATAAAGTTAGCCGTATTTACCGAAAGCACCAACAGCAATAATACGGCGGTAACCGATATCATTGCAATACTTATAAACTTCTTTTTTAATTTTTTGATCATCCGTCTTCCTCTAATACGTAACCCGTGCCCCTGTTGGCTTTTACCGTCACTTTTGAGCCTACGGTTTTCAGTTTTTTCCGCAAGTTAGATACGTTTACCCACACCACATTGATTTCCGCATCGCTGTTTCTGCCCCATATTTTTTCCATTAACCTCTCTGCCGAAATCACCGTTTTGGGATTGCGCATAAACGCTTCCGTTATTTGAAATTCCTTGTTGGAAAGCCTTATCTGCTTATCTGCACATTTAAGCATATATGTAGAATAATCAAGTTCCGTTCCACAAAAAGACAGATTTGGCGGTGTATAATCGCAACCTCGGCGAAGCATAGCACGCACACGGGCAATCAGTTCGTCGGGGTCGAAAGGTTTGGGAAGATAATCGTCGGCACCTGCGTTAAATCCCGTAATTCGGTCTTCCTTTTCTCCCTTTGCGGTAAGCATCATAACGGGTGTGTTTACATTTTCTCTCCGCAGTCTTTTCAACACTTCTATTCCGTCGCACTTGGGCATCATAATATCAAGTATCAAGCCGTCGTAATTATCACCCGCGGCGTAATCGTATGCCGATTCTCCGTCAAAAACCGTATCTACCGAAAAACGTTCTTTTTCCAAAAGTGCCGTCAATGCCTCGGCAAGATCCGTATCGTCTTCCGCAACAAGCAAGCGCATTGGCAATTCCTCCTTTTTACGTATTATAACGCCGAAGTACCTATTTCGCAACGGAAAGTTACAGCGTTTCTTTTGTTATCTCCTTTGCGCAGGAAATATTCAAATTGCCGTTTCTGCAACGTATCTTGTCTATAAAACTCTTTTGAACTTCCCTGTCTTTAAGCACTATTCTGTACTGTAACTCGTAAAGAGTGCCCATACTTACCGTTTTTACCTTTAACAGTTCCGCAGAAGACGTGTATTCTGCAAAAATATCGTCAAACATCCCGTCATAATCAAGATTTTCGGGCACGGTTATTTTAAGAATGCGCTCCGCTCCGTTGCCGAAATCCAATTTGCCGAATATAACCGTTATCAGCGCAAAAATGATAAACAGCGCAACAGATGCTGTGATATAACCCATTCCGTCGGAAAGTCCGATTGCCATTGCGACAAAAACGGCGCTTATTTCCCTTGCCGAGCCGGCGAACGAACGAAATCTGACCAGACCGAACGCACCTGCCACCGCAACGCCTGCACCGATATTTCCGTTTACAAGCATTATCACCGCCTGTACCGCCACGGGAAGCAGTGTAAGCGTTAAAGTAAAACTTTTGCTTGCTCTGTTTTTATATAAGTTTACGCACGCCATAGCAACGCCCAAAACAACCGATATTGCCGTGCATATTAAAAACTGAATTTCCGTCATTTGTCCTGTATTTATTACCGATTTAAGCACAGATGATCTCTCCTTTATTTTCCGTATATTTTTTAAAACATTCGCCGTATTTTGAAAATGATGCGGGAAAAATTTTTTCCTCGGAAAGGATACGGCTTAACTCTAACGGGCACGCACCCGAAATTTTAATTTCCGCAAGCACTTTCTTTTCGCCGAACAGATATTCGCCTCTGTCGCCGAAAGTAAGGTCAAGCTTGTCGGTGCGCCAACGGATATCCGTATCAAAGGTTATCCTAAGTCCACCGTCGCCGTAATATGCAACTCGGTCATATGCAATAAACATACGGGGAAAAATCTTATACCTGTCCCTAAACCATTCTATCTCACTGCCTATCTGTCCCTTAAAACTTCTTTTACCCGAAAGCATTTCGCGTATTTCGCCGTAAGCACCCGAAATGCGCCGTTTATATACTATTCCCTCACACTTCTTTTTAATCTCGGCAAAAGCAAGACCGTCTTCTTCGGGCACTCCGTAGGAACGAACTCTGAATTTTTCCTTATATGCAGGCTTTTCAACAGAAGTGCGTATAAGTTCCCAATTTTCCGTATCATAATAAATATTACATACAGTTGTTTTGCCGTAAGAGTCGGGCTTTACCGTATTTTTAAGTTTTTCAAGCAAAATCCGATGCTGTTCTTCCGTCAAAAGATACTTTTTTTCATACCGTTCAAACGTATACTGCATAGTTACCTCCCTTTATAACTATGATACGTTGCGTTCTTAAAAACAACTTAAAAAAACTTCTTTAAGCAAAATTTAATTTTACACATTATAATAGGAATACAATCCCTATATCGGAGGTTTCCGTAATGAAAAAAATTTTTGTTTTTGTTCTTTGCGCAAGTTTGCTTTGCGCTTGCTCACTCAATGCGCAAAATATCAATACCGAAAACAACGGTAACGAATATAAAACCGACGAAAATACGGAACTGCTTTTAAACAGAACGTACGATGCGCCCGATATTTCTTCTGCGCAGGTCTTGAAAGTTTCAGAAAACACAACCGTTACGCAAGGCGGAACATATTTAATAAAGGGCGAAAAAGGCAGCATAACCGTAAATGCTCCGAAAGAAACGGTTACGCTGATACTTGACAACGTTTCCCTATCTTGCGAAGACGGCTGTCCCATCTACGTTTACAAAAGCGAAAAAACCTTTATTTATCTTCCCGAAAATACCGAAAGCACGCTGACCGACGGCAGTGAGTATTCATATACAAGAGATTTTTATTCTTCCGCCGACAGTGAGCCCAATGCCTGTATTTATTCAAAAAGCGACGTTGTTATTTACGGTTCGGGCACGCTTAACGTTAACGGAAACGCAAAAAACGGAATAAACGTTAAAAACAGCCTTGCGGTGTACGGAAGCACTTTAAACGTAAATTCTTCAAACCACGGCATAACGGGAAAAGAAAGTCTTGTTTTAAGCGGATGCACGGTAAATACCGTTTCCGTCGGCGACGGCTTGCGCTCTACCGAAGACAGCGACACTTCCCTCGGCTTTATCGCCTGCGCTGATATTAACGCAAACCTTACCTGCGGTGAAGATGCTATTCAGGCTGAAACTCTGTGCTATATAAAAAGCGGAAACATACAGGCGGTAACAGGCAACGGCTATTCGGGGAACATTGCGGATGACCAAAGTGCAAAAGGCATAAAAGCAGGCACGGAACTGGTTATAGAGGGCGGTACTTTTACTCTTGACTGCTGTGATGATGCACTGCATTCCAACGGCAACGTATCCGTTTCGGGCGGAATTTTTAATATTTCCGCAGGTGACAACGGCATTCACGGAGACGAAAACGTTTCCGTTTTCGGCGGAGAAATAAATATTATTACAAGTTACGAGGGCATTGAGGGCAAGACCGTTTCGGTTTCCGGCGGAAACGTAAAGATAAAATCTTCCGATGACGGCATAAACGCCTCCGACGGCAGTGACGGATTTAAAGTTGCTTCTTCCTGTAAAATCAATATTTCGGGCGGCAAAATATATATAGATGCAAACGGCGACGGAATCGATTCCAACGGTTCTCTCACCGTAAGCGGAGGTGAAATATACGTTGAGGGCACTTTAAGCGGAGGCGATTCCGCCCTTGACTGTGACGGCACCGCAATTATAAACGGCGGAACGGTAATTGCCCTCGGTTCAAGGGAAATGGCACAAAATTTCGGTAATTCTTCCACTCAAGGAAGCATTCTCGTTTCCTGTTCCTCGCAAACCGACGGCACTGTAATCCTTAAAAATTCCGCAGGCGAAACTTTACTTGAATACTCGCCCGACAAGCCCTATTCCTGTGCGGTTATAAGTTGCCACAGTATAAAAACAGGCAAAAACTATACCGTTTTGCTTGGTAAAAACGAATTTTCCGTTACAATGGACAGCATAATCTACGGCGAAAACGGGTTCGGCGGTAGTTTCGGCGGTGGCGGAAAAGGAGATCCTTCTCAAAACGGCGGTCGCTTTGATGTACCAAGCGGAGACAAACCCGACAGAAAAGACAATATGCCCAACGGAAATATGCCCGAAATGCCCAACGGCACGCCAAACGGTGATATGCCCGATATACCAAACGGAACACCGCCCGATAAACCAGACGGAAATATGCCCATCGGTACGCCTCCGAGCAAAACGGGCTTTCAATCAAACACAGGACAGGCAAATGGAACTGTTCCAAACGCTTATTTATGGTACTAATCAAAATCACCAACAAACACAGGACAGGCAAATGGAACTGTTCCAAGCGGTCAATACGGAAACATCTCGGTCTTTCCTCCCGACAACACCCAATAAATATTCTCACCCTAAAAAGCGGAACCGCCGTCTTTCCTCGGCGGTTCTTTCTGTAAAAACCGCAAATCTTACTTGACGGAAATCTCGTTATTGTACACACAAACGCCTTTTTCGGCAAAAGGCGAAAATGCCGAATATGTACGGTGCATAGAATCCGATATTACCTATGCCGAAAACCGAATTGAATAACAACCCTCTCACCGCAGGGACTTATTCTCTGCCGTATTTCAGACGTTCAAAAAGTATGCTGTGTATATAAAGGGTTAAGAGTCGGTATTATTCGCATCATCGGTAAAATTACAACGGTCTTTCCGAACAGTGCTCAAAGTTCTGTAATGAAGATGAGGAAAAGAAATGATTACAGCAGATATTCAAGCATTTCTACGAGAAAAATTTCAACTTACAACGAGTGGAAATACGGCGCAAATCAGTATTTGAGTTATCAAAATATTCAAAAGTAAAATTGCCGTACTTTTTGAATATTTGGATTTTTGTTTAAAAAAATCCTATCGGTGCAGATATTTTTTTACCTGTAATTTTTCACCTATTTAAAATATAAATCTTTCTTTAATACAAATTTCTTTCCCGAACGCCGTAACCGTCCGGTTCAAAGCGAAAAATAATATAAATCTCATTTTCGGTAAGTATTATCTTCGCCAAAAAACGCCGTTTTCCTGTTTTTCGGCGTAAAAAAAGGCTTCCGAAAAAGCCTTTTAGCCGAGAAAATCAACTTTGCATTATTCCCCGTCGCCGTAATTTGCAAGCACTTCTCTTGCCAATTTTTCTATTCCCGTCTTTGCGCTTTCGGGAGCAAGTACGGTAACGCTTTTGCCGAATTGCATAATCCACGAATAAAATACGGGGCTGAGCGCAACTTCCACGGTAACAAGAAACGTGCCGTTTTCGGGAGTAATTATGATATTCCGCCCAAATCGGTCGATAAATACTCCTGCAAGTTTCTCTTCTGCACGGAGTTTGACCTTTACCGTTTCTCCTCCGAACATACCGAACATCTTTTTCGAGTATTTTGCCGTATCGAACCTCTCTCGCCTTATCTTCGATACGGTTTCGTCCGTCATCTCTATTTTTTCCATCTTATCCACTCGGTAATGTTTGTTCATCGTGCCGTCAAACGCCACAAGATAATAGTTTTCGTCATCCCAAGTAAGAGCTATGGGTTCTGCCGTATACCTTTCTCCCCCGTGCCTGTACACCTTTTCTTTTTTTACGTTCCAATCAAAATACAAAAAACTTATTTTTCTGTTTGCGTTTATGGCGGTTTGAACGGTGTCCACGTTATAATACACGCTCTCATTCATCGATTTTATACGGTCGTGCATTATTACCGAATGCTGTAATTGCGCTTCTTGCGATTTGCTTAAAAAACTTTCGAGTTTTTTTATGAGAACACCGCTTTTTTTCTCGGTAATGAACTTTGACGCCTGCACCGCATCCACAAGGAGTTTAAGTTCGGAAAGTTCAAACTTTCTGTCCACAAGGCGGTATCCGCCGTCCTTGCCACGTATATATTCTATCTGCAAGCCGTATTCCTTTAAAATACAAATATCCCTGTAAACGCTTTTCCTTTCGGCAGTTATACCCTTTTGTTCCAACAGAGCAATTATTCTTTCCGCCGTAACGGAAGTATCCTCGTCACTGTAACGGCTCAGTATATCCGCAATATAAAGCAGTTTAAGTTTTGCATCCGTTCCTCTTGCCATAAGTATTCCTCTCTTTCGTCTTTAAGATTGTACCATATATTGAAAAATAATTCAACACCTACCGAAAAAACAGCAAGATATGCAATGTATTTTTCCTTTTTACTGTTGACATTTCAATCCGAAAATACTATAATTAATATGTAAAAGTTTTATTTATGAAAGGATGACGCTTTTCAATGAATAAAGTATTGGAAAAAATATCTAAATTGGGCATAGTTCCCGTAGTTGCCGTTGACGATGCCAAAGATGCGGACGCTCTTGCCACTGCACTTTGCAAAGGCGGTCTTCCCGTTGCGGAAGTTACTTTCCGTACAGCAGCGGCGGAAGAAGCAATTCGCATTATGGCTGAAAATCACCCCGATATGCTTATCGGCGCAGGTACCGTTTTAACTTGCGAGCAGGTGGACAAGGCAATAAATGCCGGTGCTAAATTTATAGTAAGCCCCGGCCTTAACCCGAAAGTCGTAAAATACTGCACGGAAAAGAATATTCCCGTTACACCCGGATGTTCCTCACCCAGCGATATCGAACAGGCTTTGGAATTGGGTCTTGAAGTAGTTAAGTTCTTCCCCGCAGAAGCGGCAGGCGGCCTTAAAATGATAAAGGCAATGTCCGCTCCCTACGGCAACGTTAAATTTATGCCCACAGGCGGTATAAATGCCGATAATCTTACTTCCTATCTTGATTTTAAAAAGATAATCGCTTGCGGAGGAAGTTGGATGGTGGCAAAACCCCTTATCAAAGAGGGCAAGTTTGACGAGATCGAATCACTTACCCGTACTGCGGTTACACAGATGCTCGGCTTTGAAGTTAAGCACGTAGGCATAAATGCGGAAAATTCCGAAAATGCCCTCAAACTTGCCGAAGTTTTCTGCAAAATGTTCGGTTTTACCGCAAAGAACGGCAATTCAAGCGTGTTTGCAGGTAGCGGTATCGAAATTATGAAAGAACCTTACCTTGGCAAAAACGGTCACATCGCCATCGGTACAAACTATATCGAGCGTGCGATCTATCATCTTGAAAACAACGGCTTCGAATTTGATGAGAGCACCAAAAAATACGGTGCCGACGGCAGTCTTGCCGCTATCTACTTCAAAGGTGATTTCGGCGGTTTTGCCCTGCACCTTGTACAGAAAAAATAATTTTTAAAGGAGTTTATTATGAAAGTTATTACGTTCGGTGAAATAATGCTCCGCCTTGCTCCCGAGGGATATTACCGTTTTGTTCAGGCTGACAAATACGGTGCTACCTACGGTGGCGGTGAAGCAAACGTTGCGGTTTCCCTTGCAAATTACGGCCTTGATGCCGCATTTGTTACAAAACTTCCCACTCACGAAATAGGTCAGGCAGGCGTTAACGCTCTCCGCCGTTTCGGTGTGGATACTTCCAATATCGCAAGAGGCGGTGACAGAGTAGGTATCTACTTCCTTGAAAAAGGTGCAAGTCAACGTCCCTCAAAAGTTATTTACGACCGTGCAGGTTCTTCCATATCGCAGGCTGTTGCAAGCGATTTTGACTGGGATAAAATTTTCGACGGTGCGGATTGGTTCCACTTTACCGGCATTACTCCCGCTTTGGGCGACAACGTTGCCGAGATCTGTCTTGAAGCCTGCAAAAAGGCAAAAGAAAGAAATATTACCGTTTCCTGCGACCTCAATTACAGAAAGAAACTTTGGACAAAAGAAAAAGCAGGCAAGGTAATGGGTGAACTTTGCAAATACGTTGATGTTTGCATTGCCAACGAAGAAGATGCTTCGGACGTTTTCGGAATAAAAGCGTCCGGCACCGACGTTACAAAAGGTCAGGTAAACCACGACGGCTATAAAGAAGTTGCAAAGAAACTTGCCGATACTTTCGGATTTAAGAAAGTTGCCATTACGCTCCGTTCGTCAATTTCGGCAAACGATAACGATTGGGCGGCTATGCTCTACGAGGGAGGAGAATATTACTTCTCCAAGAGTTACCGTATGCACATCGTTGACCGTGTAGGTGGCGGCGACAGTTTCGGTGCAGGGCTTATATATGCATCACTTATGGACTATGCTCCCCAAGATACCATTGAATTTGCCGTTGCGGCAAGTTGCCTTAAACATTCAATTGAGGGCGACCTTAATATGGTTTCCGTTGCGGAAGTTCAAACACTTGCCGGCGGTGACGGTTCGGGCAGAGTTCAAAGATAATTTTGCTATCATCTTTTTTCATCACACTCCATATAAAGAAAAAAGCAGGTTCTGTCCTGCTTTTTTTCTTTTTTAATGCACATTTGCCCAAAAGCAATGCGTTCAGGCTTTTGTGCATATATGCTCATATATGAAAAGAACCGTCAATTATCGGCATTTTGCCGATTTTGCTTGACAAAAGCGACAATGATATTTAAAATAATACGGATACCTAAAAAGAAACAGGAGGAAGATGTTATGGCAGAGAAACAGTTCGTAACACAGATAGCGGATATAAACGAAGATTTTCCGCAGTGGTATACCGACGTGGTATTAAAAACCGAAATGGTGGATTACGGTCCCGTAAAAGGAACTATGGTAATACGCCCATACGGTTATGCCGTTTGGGAACTGATACAGCAACAGATGGACAAAAGATTTAAAGAAACAGGTCACACAAACGCCTATTTCCCGTTGCTGATACCCGAAAGTTTTCTTGCCCGTGAAGCGGAGCACGTAGAGGGTTTTGCCCCCGAAGTTGCTTGGGTTACACAAGGCGGTAACGAAAAACTTGCCGAAAGGCTTGTGATCCGCCCCACAAGTGAAACCATCATTTGCGAGATGTACTCAAAATGGGTTCACTCCTACCGTGACCTTCCCCTTAAACTTAATCAGTGGTGTAACGTGGTACGTTGGGAAAAGGCAACCCGTCCTTTCCTGCGCACAAGTGAATTTTTGTGGCAGGAAGGTCACACCATTCACGCTACCGAAGAGGAAGCGAAAGAAGAAACACAGGCAATGTTGCAGGTTTACCGCGAATTTGCGGAAAACGTACTTGCAATCCCCGTGTTCTGCGGTAAGAAGAGCGAAAAAGAAAAGTTTGCAGGTGCATCCGAAACTTATTCAATTGAAGCAATGATGCTTGACGGCAAGGCATTGCAGGCAGGAACTTCCCACTATTTGGGCGACCACTTCTCAAAAGTATTCGATATTAAATTCCTTGATAAAGACGGTCAGCTTAAATACGTTTATCAAACAAGTTGGGGCACTTCCACAAGGATGATCGGCGGTGTGGTTATGGTTCACGGCGACGAGAGAGGACTTAAACTTCCCCCCGCAATCGCTCCCGTGCAGACGGTCATCGTGCCTATTGCCGCCCACAAGGAAGGTGTTTGCGAAAAGGCGGAAGAACTTTTCACACTTCTAAAAAAAGCAGGCGTAAGAGTTAATCTTGATGACAGGGATTCTTCGCCCGGTTGGAAGTTTAACGAATGGGAAATGAAAGGCGTTCCCTGCGCATTGAGATCGGCCCCAAGGATATTGAAAAAAATCAGTGCGTGCTTGTGCGCAGAGATACTCACGAAAAAGTTTTCGTTTCTCTTGACGGGCTTGACAGGACCGTTACGGATATGCTTGCCGATATACAGAAAAATATGTTGGAGATCGCAAGAAAGCACCGTGATGAGCATACCACCCACGCAGAAAATTGGGAAGACTTTAAAACTGCCATCGAAAACAAGAACTTCGTTTTTGCTCCTTGGTGCGGTGAAACGGAATGTGAACTTGAAATCAAGCAGGAAACGGGCGCAACTACCAGAAACGTTCCTTTCGAGGGATACGAAGCAGACGGTTGCACTTGCGTTCACTGCGGTAAAAAAGCAAAAACAAAAATATATTTTGCTAAATCATATTGATCAACGGTGTATATATGACAGATTGGAAATCACTTAAAAACGGCTCCGATATCAGGGGTATTGCGGTGGAAAGCGAAAAAAACAAAGTTACGCTTACCGACGAAGCAGTTTACCGCATAGCCTACGGCTTCGGAATATGGTTACAAAAGAAGACGGAAAAAGACTTTGAGGAACTTAAAGTCGCTGTGGGACACGATTCCCGTATTTCCGCCGATAGAATAAGAAAGCAGGTTATTTCCGCACTTAACGATTGCGGAATAAACGTTGTGGATTGCGGACTTATCAGTACTCCCGCAATGTTTATGACCTGTATCGTCCCCGAACTTAACTGTGACGGCTCTGTGCAGATAACGGCAAGTCATCTGCCCTACGACAGAAACGGATTAAAGTTTTTCACAAAGGACGGCGGTTGCGAGAGCAGTGATATAGACTCTATACTCACCTATGCGGAAAGCAACGTTTTGTACGAAAAACGCAACGGTTCCCTTGCGGAATACGACTTTTTATCCGTATATGCCGAAATTTTGGCAAATAAAATCCGCAACGGTGTCAATGCGGAAGATTTCGAGCATCCCCTTAAAGGATTTAAGATAGTTGTTGACGCAGGCAACGGAGCCGGCGGATTTTACGCCTCAAAAGTTCTCGCTCCCTTGGGTGCGGATGTTTCGGGCAGTCAGTTTTTAGAGCCCGACGGAACGTTCCCCAACCATATCCCCAATCCCGAAAACGAAGAGGCTATGGCTTCGGTTACAAAAGCGGTTATTGATTCAAAAGCCGATTTCGGCGTAATTTTCGATACCGATGTTGACCGTGCAGGCGCAGTTGATTCAAAGGGAAACGAAATAAACCGCAATAGGCTTATTGCCCTTATTTCGGCAATTCTTCTTGAAGAAAAAACTCCTGCTGTCATAGTTACCGACTCCATTACTTCAAGCGGACTTAAAAAGTTTATTGAAAATCACGGTGGAATGCACCACAGGTTTAAGCGCGGATACAAAAACGTTATTAACGAAGCCGTAAGGCTCAACCGTGAGGGACAGTATTGTCCCCTTGCCATTGAAACAAGCGGTCATGCCGCACTGAAAGAAAACTATTTTCTTGACGATGGTGCATATCTCGTAACAAAACTTATTATAAAAGGTGCCGAATTGAGACGTCAGGGCAAGCGTTTGGACGATTTGCTTATAGGTCTTGAAGAACCTGCCGAAAGCAAGGAATTCAGGATGAATATCCTGTGCGACAACTTCAAAGATTACGGTAACGGCATTATCGGTGCCGTTACGGAATTTGCATCTTTGCAGGAAGATTGGGATGTTGCTCCCGACAACTACGAGGGTATCCGTGTTTCTTTCCGCAAGGAAAAAGGTGACGGATGGTTCCTTTTACGTATGTCCCTGCACGAACCCCTTATGCCGCTTAACATCGAAAGCAATACTTGCGGTGGCGTTAAGGTGATTGCAGAAAAACTATATTCGTTCCTTGCCGACTTTGAGTATTTGGACACTTCACCGTTAAAAGAGTTTGTTGAATAATTTGTTACCGATACCGCAAACGCCCGAACTTTTCCGTT
>CAZBLS010000030.1:0-17644 GCA_964492705.1 uncultured Oscillospiraceae bacterium
TTATCGAAGCGGGATGTGCGATAGGCGTGGAACGCCATGGCGGTTTTATCCCGTGGGATGACGATATCGATATCGGTATGCTCCGTAAGGACTACGAGAAATTTAAGCAGATTGCCGTGGAACAGTATTCGGACAAGTATACGGTATTTGAAATAGGTCTTGATCCCGAATTTCCGTTTTTGAATATGGAATTCAAACGCAACGGTACGAAAAATATGCCCGTAATATTTAAGGGTTGCAAAACGGATATAGGTATCGACGTTGCCATTTACCCTTACGATAACGTGGCTGACAAGCCTTGGGCAAGGAGATTTCAGCTTGCAGGCGTGTTCTTTTGGCATAAAATAAAAATTTTAAGAGAATTCGGGCATCCCGTGCTGTTTATGTCAGGCTTCAAACGCAAGGTCGTATCGGCAATATGCGTAACGGTGCACGCTCTGCTTAAATTTTTCAGAGTGCCCCATTCGTTTATAAACCGTATGTATTTAAAACACGCCTTAAAGTATAATGACACGGAAACGGAATATGTTGCCAATTTCTTCGTAACCACGCCTATGGAAGAATCCATTAAGCGCAGTGAGATATATCCCTTGCAAGAGAGAAAATTTGAATATTTAACGGTTAAAGTACCCAATAAAAATCACGATTTCTTAACACGTGAATTCGGAGACTATATGCAGTTGCCTCCGCCTGAAAAA
Organism: uncultured Oscillospiraceae bacterium; assembly: GCA_964492705.1. Classification (GTDB taxonomy): domain Bacteria; phylum Bacillota; class Clostridia; order Christensenellales; family QALW01; genus UMGS1322. Next base: position 699 of record CAZBLS010000030.1, read on the forward strand.
CGTAAAAATCACGTGCCGTATATACTTGAATTCGGACCGTTTGAGGATTTGGAAACAGACTGTTGATTTCATTTAAGTGCGGAGTATAAACTTTGCACTTTCGTTTTTAAAACAGAGGAGAGGTGGAAAATGAAAAAAGAAAAGAACCTGTCGCTGGCGGAAAATTCGTTTTACAATACCGTAGGCTCGATAGTTTACTGTTTTTGTCAGTGGCTTGTTTCTTCGGTGTTCGTTGTACATTTTTCTCCCGAAGCGACACTTGTAAGCAATACGGGTATGTTGCAACTTGCAATGAGCGTTACCAATATGTTCTTTTCCGTATCGATGTACAGTATGCGAACGTATCAGATTTCCGATACCGAAAACAGGTATTCCGACAGGGAATATATCGGCGTTAGGATAGTTACCTGTTTGATTGCGTTCTTTTTGTGCACGCTTTACGCCGTTGCCTGCGGATACGGTATTAACGGTATCGCCTGCATTGCATTTTATATGATATATAAGTTAAGCGAAGCGTTTTGCGACGTTTTACACGGCATTGACCAAAAAAATTACCGTATGGATTACGTGGGGATATCATTTATCCTGCGAGGTGCGGTAACGGTGGCGGTTTTTCCCACGGTGCTTTACTTTACGGAAAATCTTTTTGTTGCCATAACCGCTATGGCGGTTGTCAACTTTGCGGTAGTCGCTATTTACGATATGCGTGCAACTTCATCTTTTTGCTCCGTTAAACCCAAGTTCGACGGCAGAGTTATTCTGTCGGTACTTATAACCTGTTTTCCGGCAATGGTGGCGTCTTCCGCATTTACCGCAATAACCACGGTTCCTCGGCAATTGCTTGAAAATATGCACGGAGAAGAAGCACTCGGCTATTACGGTACTATGGCAACGCCCGTGGTAATTATACAGGTGTTGGCAACAAGTATATTCAATCCTATGCTTAATGACCTTACCGAACTGTACGTTAAAAAGGATAATTCCGCATTTTTGAAAAAACTCGGAAAAAGTTTCTTGCTTCTTTTGGCGATAGTCGCCGTTTGCGTTGCGGGTATCGCACTTTTAGGAGAATTTGCGGTAAAACTTGTCTTCGGCGAAAGATTTGCCGAATACACGTATCTTATGTACGGTATGGTGGGATGCACGGCAGTGTACGTTGTCAGTTGGATGTGCAGTAATATTTTGATTATTGCACGGAAACTTAAAGTTTGTATGGTCGCAAGTCTGTGCGGACTTGCTTTGTCGGCGGTTTCGGCAAGATCTTTTATCAATGCATTTTCGCTTAACGGCGTAAGTTACTGCGTAATAACGGCGTATCTTTTGCACGTTGCGATATGCGCTTTCGTAATAGCAAAACTTCTTAAAGACAGGAGAGAAAACGGTTGATGTTTACGGCAAATGACCATACCTTTGCGCTCTGTGCGTATAAGGAAAGCGAGTATTTGGAAGAATGTATACTTTCACTTAAAAATCAAAGTGTGAAAAGTAATATTGTTTTAGCCACGTCTACTCCGAACGCTCATATAACTTCCCTTGCGGAAAAATACGGTTTGGACGTTTTTGTAAATACAGGCGAAAAGGGAATAGGCGGAGATTGGAATTTCGCTTACGGAAGCACAAAGACTTCACTTGTGACCATTGCCCATCAGGATGATATTTACGAGCCGGAATATACCGAAAAAATGCTTCAGGCGCTCAATAAATCGCACGACCCGATAATTTATTTCAGCGGATACGGCGAACTTCGGGGAAAAGAAAAAGTATACGGCAATTCAAATTTGAAAATAAAACGGTTTTTGCTTTCGCCTTTGAAAATAAAAGCATTTCAAAAAAGTAAGTTCGTGCGCAGACGCATACTTGCCCTCGGCAATCCCATATGCTGTCCTGCGGTCACCTATATAAAAGAAAAAGTGGGGGTGGATAAACCCTTTACCAACGATTATTTAAGTAACATCGATTGGCAACAGTGGGAAATGCTTTCGCACAAAAGCGGTTCGTTTGTGTACTGCGCAGAGCCGTGTATGTGCCACAGGATTCACGGCGGTTCCACCACGAGCGAACTTATAGGTGAAAGTAAGCGTACGGCGGAAGACTATGATATGTTTTGCAAATTTTGGCCCGAATTTATCGCAAAAGCGATAGTTAAGTTTTACGCTGAAAGCGAAAAAAGCAACGGCGTATAAGGTGATTTTAATGAAAAAAAAGACGGAAAATTTTATCTGCAATATCGTAGCCGCACTGATAACCTATGCGGTTTTGCTTATAACGTGTATTGCTATGCTGTTGCCTGAAAACGTAGGCGATATGTACGTGCAAAACAGCGAGGCAACACGTATTTACGGCATAGGTGATATTATGACTGCCACAAACTGCACCGTAGGTGAGGACGGCACTTATAATATTACAGGGCCCGATCCCCAATTTGTAATTAAGTGTGACGGCTCGACGGTTGACAGTGTTAAAATAAACATTATATCAACTCACGAAGCCTCTGTGGGAATAGAAGTTTTTACCGCTTTTGAGGACGGTGAGTTTTCTTCCGACAGATACTTTGCAGGCTCGGTATTTAACGGCGAGTGGTGCGTTATAGACCTGCCTAGGGGAGAATATTCTTTTTTAAGAATAGACGTAAACTCGAATGACGTGATGTTTTTGAATTTAAGTACATTTGATACCGATCCCGAAAGAGTGCCGGTCGTTCCCGAGTATTCGGTAAAGGATTACGCATTTACTGCCGTTGTGCCCCTTGCGTGCGCTGTTGCCGTTTTCTTTTTAAACCGCAAGTATTCATTTGTGCAAAAAATCGGAAGATTCGTTGCACTGAATAAAAACAGAATATTTTTATACGCTTTAATTTGTACGGCGGCACTTTTGGTTTCACTGATTGCCGAATTGGCTATCGGATTTTTTTCCGGCGGAGAATTTAATTCGTACCGTTGGGTCTGTATAATGGGTGTTGCGGAACTTATCGCCGTTTTTGTGTGCGGGTATAAATGTTTAAGCGACAGACCCGAAAACCTGTTTTTGCCCATAGTTCTGATTTTGGGCATTATGATGCTGTTTTCTTCGCCCATAAAGCATATTTGTTGGGATCTTGATTCCCATTACGCGTGGTCGGTACAAAATTCCTATCCCGGCACGACTTATGCAACGGCTGCATATGACGATATAGTTTCGGGCAGAAAAACAACGGTTTACAATCCGAACGGGGATAACGTAAGCCAACTTGAAGAATTGAACGCAAAAGAACAGATCGTTACGTCAAAAGTCAGATCCGAATTTTCTCTTGCACATTTGCCCTCGGGTGCAACTATTGCCCTTGCAAGACTGTTCGGTGCCGATTTTACGGTAAAATATAACTTGGGCAGATTGGCTAACTTGCTTGTTTATTCGGTAATTTGCTATTTTGCCGTAAAAAAAGTAAAAAGCGGAAAAATGATAATCGCAACTCTTTGCCTTTTGCCCACAAACATTTTTATGGCTTCAAACTACTCCTACGATTGGTGGGTCAACGCATTTACCTTGTTGGGCACATCGTATTTTGTAAGCGAATTGCAGGAAAAAGATAAGCCCATATCGGCAAAAGACACGGTTATAATGGCAGTTTCCTTTGCTCTTGGGGCAATACCCAAACTTGTGTATATAATTCTTATGGGAATGACGCTGTTTATGCACAAAAATTGGAGTTCGAAACGGGAGAGAAGAAAATATTACGCCATAATCGTAATTGTTCTTTTGGCAACGTTTGCAATGTTTGTAATGAGCTCAATGAGGACGATAGGCGGAACGGGCGATACGAGAGGCGGAGCAACTAATCCCAAACAGCAAATATTGGGTATACTTCGCTCACCGCTGGAATATGCTGAACTTTTAACTACGTTCCTTATGCAGTATCTCTCGGTAGGCGCTATGAAAGGGTATATTTCAAATTATGCGTATATGGGACTCGGAACTGTGTGGTATATTCCCGTTGCACTTATATGCATAACCGCACTTACCGATGCAACGGATAAGATTTCCTTTAAAATTCCCGTTTATATAAGAATACTGTCGGTAGTGCTTTTCTTGGGAATGAGTGCTGTTGTGGCAACTGCACTGTACGTAAGTTTCACACCCGTGGGACTTAAAGCGATAAACGGATGTCAGCCAAGGTATATAATTCCGTTGCTTGCACCGCTGTTGCTTCTCGTAACAGGTAAAAGGTTGAATATCGTTAAAAATAAATACGTTTATAACGGTTGCGTATTGGCTTTGATGACATTTACCGTGGTGTATGAAACATTTACCGTAATAACGGTGAATATGATATAGTGAGGATAAAATGAAAGTTCTGATCATCGTTCCTGCGTATAATGAGCAGGACAATATCGAAAAAGTGGTAAAAAGTCTTAATGAAAACTGTCCGATGTACGATTACATTATCGTCAATGACGGTTCAAAGGACAGGACAAAGGAAATATGCACCGAAAACGGCTACCGCTTTGTAAGTCATCCCGTAAATTTGGGGCTTGCCGCCGCAATACAGACGGGTATGATCTATGCATATAAAAACAGCTACGATGCGGCAATTCAATTCGACGGCGACGGACAGCACGACCCCAACTTTATTTCCCTTATGGCGGAAGAAATAACAAACGGAAACAATATTGTTATCGGTTCACGCTTCGTGACGGAAAAGAAACCCCGTTCACTTAGAATGCTGGGAAGTAATCTTTTGCAGTTTGCCATTAAAATTACCACGGGAAAAACGGTTAAAGATCCCACTTCCGGAATGCGGATGTTTGACAAAGATATGATAAAAAAACTTGCACTCGGTGCAGATTTGGGACCCGAGCCGGATACGCTTGCACTTCTTGTACGCAAGGGTGCGAAGTACAGTGAAATTCAAGTGGAAATGCATGACAGAACCGCAGGGGAAAGTTATCTTAATTTTTCCGCATCGGTAAACTATATGTTGCGTATGTTCGTATCCATTTTGATTTTGCAGTGGTTCAGAAAGGATTAAAGCAAATGAACAGGGGACTTATTATTACTTTTATAGTTGCCAGCATAATAACAGCCGTTTTTGTGCTGAAAAAAATAAGGAAATCGCAGTTTAAAATAGGAGACACACTCTATTGGCTCCTTTTTTGCCTGCTTTTGATAATTATGTGCCTGTTTCCGCAGGCGGTTTCGGCGGTATCATCGTTTATCGGCTTTGAAGCATCGTCGAATTTCGTGTTTGTTGCCATAATATTTTTGTTGCTTGTAAAAATATTCCTGCTCGATCTGCGCCTTGCGAAAACGGAAGATAAACTTACAAAAATCGCACAGCAGTATGCCATAGACCGTGAAACGGAAGAACGCAAATAACGGTAAACGCCTGTAAAAGTATACGCTTTTACAGGTTTTTTGTTAAAATCAGAGAAAATTTTTGCATATTGCGGATTTTATCGGTTCGTGATACAATACTCTTAAAGAGGTAACGAATTACGGAAAATAAGGAGTTAATATGGGATTTGTCGATTCTTATAAACGTCTTAACAAACTGTGCGAAGACTTGCTTAACGAAAAAACGGCATTACGGAATATATAAACGAAATGGAACGTACGGCACAAGGTTCGTTTTTTGTACATTCTTGGAATACGGATCTTGCAAACCTGAAAAATTACAGGCATATAAGAAATCAAATTGCTCACGAACCCGACTGCTCGGAAGAAAATATGTGTTCTCCCGAAGACGGAAGGTGGATAGACGGATTTTATTCCCGAATACTGAATCAAACCGACCCTCTTGCACTGTACCGCAAGGAAAAGGAAAATCGCAGGAGAATGATGTTCGCTTCCAAATCGGTAATAAAAAATCAAACCGTTATGCCGTCCGTAACACCGCCCAAGCAAACAGAGAATACGCAAAACAGGAAAACGCAAAATTACGGCAAAAAAGACGGTAAATTTAAAAACGTTTGTATATTTGCGGCAATTGCATTCTTGCTTTTCCTGTGCGCAATGATTTTGCTGACTGAGTACTTTACGTAAATAAAAAGAAAGAATATGACGGGAAGCGTTTGAAATAATCATAGGGCTTCGGCAGTGGCTGTTTTCGCAGTACCAACGCTTTTTAAAGTGAAATGGGAAAATCCGTAAATCGGATATTAGGGTAAGTGTGCCGTTTTTTCGTATATTTTAACCGTATACAAAACAGGGGATGGAGTTGGGACGGAACGGTGAACATAATAAGAATATAATGAGTAAACAGTAAGCAATACAGCAAGATATATAAAATAAGAAAGCACGATTTCTGCACTGCACAGATTACGGTTGGTATAAAAGAAAATTTTGGGAAATCAAACACGCAAAGTACCGTTTTGCCGAATTTTTTCTAAAATAGGCACGGAGAAAATATGAATTTTTAAATAAAGCACAAAAAAATGCAATTTAGTTGTTGCATTGCTGTTTCTTTTATGGTAAAATATACACCGTATAAAAGGATAATCACGGAGGTTTATATGAAAAGAATTTTATCGCTTATTCTTTCCACTGCGCTTTTTTGCGGAATCTTTACCTGCGTAGCGTCACTTACCGCTTTCGGTGAGGGCGATTCGCTTGAAACACAGGTATGGAAGCCCGTTGAAATCACACTTACAAGCAGTAAAGAATATAAGAACCCCTATACTGACGTTGATATCGATGCGGTATTTACCCACACCGACGGCACAGTTATTACGACCCCCGGCTTTTGGAAAGAGGGATCCACATTTGCGGTTCGCTTTACTCCTACCAAAACCGGCGATTGGACGTACGTTATAACGAGTACCGATACGTCAAATACATCGCTGCATAATGTTAAAGGTACCGTAAAAGCAGGCGAAAATACGGGCAACAGTGCATTTGATAAGCACGGTTTTGTACAGATTTCCGAAGATAACAGGCATTTTGAATATGCCGACGGCACACCTTTCTTCTGGCTCGGCGATACAAACTGGCAGGCGCCCAACTACATTGCAACCACAAAGTGCAACTATCCCGGATGCAATTGCGACAACCAGTTTAAGCACGAAGTTGACAACCGTGTAGCCAAAGGATTTAACGTTTATCAGACATATTTTGACTCGGCAACGAGCGACGGTGGCGGACAGAGAGGCGTTTTGCCCAGCATTTGGACGAAAACGTATACTCAACCCAATACCGAAGTATTCAACGACAAAGTTGACTTTATGTTTGAATACCTCTATCAAAACGGTATGGTTGCCGCTCTCGGTATGGGTGTTCACAGCAGTACCACGAACAGTATAAATGAAACGGATCTTCTCCGTTTTACCCGTTACGTTGTAGCAAGGTATTCCTGCTATTCGATCTGTTGGATAACCGGACAGGAAATCAACGGTGAAAATTCTTCAAAAACACCCGGCAAACGCGCTATTGACGTATATATGTCGGTAGGTGACACTGTTTCCAAATTGGACGGTTACAAACACCCCAACGGAACGCATACTTTTCCGGCAAAATATACCGATAAGACTATTCAGGAATTGGATTCACAGGAATGGCACGAGTTTTGGGCAATGCAGAACGGTCACGGACACGGAGGCAGTTTCTGCAATAAATCCAAATATTTGGGCTACTATTATGCAAAAAACACCAAACCCATACTTGAAACAGAGGCCAACTATGAGGATATCGACTGCGGAGGATTTACCGGTTACGATGCTAACCGTATGAGTGCTTGGGCAGGCGTACTTTGCGGAAGCGCAGGCTTTACGTACGGCTCAAACGGTATTTGGGCAAACTGCTATTCCACCGAAAAGAGCACAGGTTGGCTTGGCAGTTACAGTTACGGTCCTTGGTATATGACTCTTGATAACCCCGGTTCTTACGAAGTTAAGTATCTTAAAGACTTCTTTGAAAGCATTCCCGATTGGACTTCGCTTATTCCCCGATTCGGCGACGTGCTTTATGCAAACTTTGCCATAAGAGAAGACAGATACGTTATGACTAACGATTCACGTACCACTTATGTGTGCTACTTCCGTGATTCAAGCGTAGAAACTGGAACTTTAAAGAACGTAGATACTTCCAAAACTTACAACGCTTATTGGTATAACGTACTTACGGGTGCATACATAAAGGCGGAAGAGAATTTCAATGTAAAAGCAGACGGAACATATGATGTACCCAACCGTCCCAACACACACGATTGGGCATTTATCCTTACCGACGGAGCATTGGCTGACGGCGTGCGTTTTGAAACCGCTTATGCCGACGTTGAATCCGACAGCAATGAAATTACAGGCAACATAATCACTCCTGCAAGCGTAACTGCTTTGGGCGGTGCCGAATATTTCAACGGAAAACTTCTTGACTTTAAAGAATACCTCAGCGACCTTAACGGCGACAAGGCTTGGTCACCTTATTCTTCCCGTATGTCGCAGACCATAATCTACGATCTCGGTACAGCTTATAATCTTACCGACATCGCAATCGTTCCCCAAGTAGGCACGGTTTTGCCCAACTACCGTATTGAAGTTTCAAATGACGGCAAAACTTGGACGATAATGGCTGATGCTACCGTAAGGGATCAAAAGATGGATGCAGACGGCAAGTTCGTAAGCGAGAAACTTACCGGTGCGTACAGGTTTGTAAAAGTTCTTTTTGTTAACCCCGAAACGTTGAATGAAACGGCAGCAAAACTCGTAAACTACGCTACCGAAGATAAAGTTTACAGAGGCGATAATAGTACTTATACTCAGTATTGGTCAAAGACCGCTATTGTTGAGATTTCTGTATTTGGTACAGGTAAAGCGGAAGTTTCCGCTCCCTCAACAAACGATCCTGTTTCCACTCCCGCAGATAACGGCGGAATTGCAGGAAACGTTCCGGTAAATAACGGTGGCGGACTTAACGTTGCTCTCCTTTGCGGAGTAAGTGCAGGTGCGTTGGTTATAGGCGCAGGCGCAGGCGTTGCAGTTGCAATAGTGCTTAAAAAGAAGAAAAAAGAGGCTTAAACCTCGGCGGTTAAAACCGTATTAAAACAGACCTCCTGCGGAGTTTAACGGCTTTGCGGGAGGTTTTGCGATATTTACCTTGCAAAGAATCTTGCCTTTCGGGGCTTTATGTAATATTATATAAAGATACTTGAATAAAGACGTATCGGAAAACCGTATAAGTAATATAGGTTGATCTGCAAGTTAATAAGCGTTTTTTCGAAAAACGCAGTTGTTACAACAGACTGTTATAAATATCTGTGAGTGACAGACAATTTATCTGTGTGACGTTCAAGTTTATCCGTACAGCAGTATATATTTACGTATGAACAGTTGTGCATATTAAAAAGGAGATATAAAATGGGACTTATTAAAGCAGGCGTTGGCGCATTGGGCGGAACCCTTGCAGATCAGTGGAAAGAATTTTTCTACTGCGATTCACTGGAAAGAGACGTTTTAGCGGTAAAAGGACAAAAGAGGATCTCGGGCAGAAGTTCAAATACGAAAGCGAGCGACAATATTATAAGCAACGGTTCGGGCATTGCCGTAGCCGACGGACAGTGTATGATAGTGGTTGAGCAGGGTAAGGTTGTGGAAGTTTGCGCCGAACCCGGCGAATATACTTTTGATGCATCCACCGAGCCGAGCATTTTTTCCGGCTCTCTCGGAAAAGGAATTATCAACACCTTTAAAACTATCGGTAAACGCTTTACTTACGGCGGAGATACGGGTAAGGACCAGCGAGTTTACTATTTCAATTTAAAAGAAATTATGGATAATAAATTCGGCACGCCCAATGCGGTGTCGTTTAGGGTGGTTGATTCCAAGATAAACCTTGATATCGACGTTTCCATTCGTTGCAACGGTATTTATTCATATAAAATTGCCGATCCTCTGCTGTTCTACACAAATGTGTGCGGTAACGTGGAAAGTGAGTTTTTAAGGGAAGAAATCGATATGCAACTGCGCACCGAGTTTGTAAGCGCACTTGCTCCGTCGCTTGGAAAACTTTCGGCTTTGGAAATAAGACCCAATCAGATCGTTACCCATATGCGTGAACTCGAAGATGCGATAAATGACGAACTTGCACAAAAATGGGCGGAAACAAGAGGGCTTAAAGTTGTAAGCATTGCAATGAATCCCCCCACACTTCCTCCCGAAGATGCCGAACTTATAAAGAATATTCAAAAGAATGCCGTGCTCAGGGATACTTCAATGGCGGCGGCGGTGCTTACGCAGGCACAGGCAGATGCACTTAAAACTGCAGCAGGCAACGAAAGCGGTGCGATGATTGGCTTTATGGGTATGAATATGGCATCAAATGCAGGTGCGGGGCTTAATACTCAACAACTTTATGCAATGGCGCAGGCTCAAAAAGATACGTGGAAATGTTCTTGCGGTGCAACTGCCGAGGGCAATTTCTGCCCCGAATGCGGTAAAAAGAAGGGCGAAAACGGCTGGAAATGCGCTTGCGGAAACGTAAATGAGGGCAAATTTTGCACAAATTGCGGTGAAAAGAAGCCCTCAGAGGGATTTTGCGGTCAGTGCGGTGCCAAAGTAGACGGCAACGGTAAATTCTGCCCCGAGTGCGGAAATAAACTGAACTGATATGAACGGGAATATTGAATATAAATGTCCCTGTTGCGGAGGTGCCGTAGTTTTCGACAGTTCAATTCAAAAAATGAAGTGTCCTTACTGCGATACGGAGTTTGACGCTTCGGCTCTGAATGACGAAGCGTTTGAGCAGACACAGGAAAGCGATTTTCAGTGGACGAAAACGCAAGGGGAAGAGTGGCAAGCGGAAGACGGAATGCGAGTGTATACCTGTGCTTCCTGCGGTGGTGAGATAATATGCGAAGATACCGTAAGCGCAACGGAATGCCCCTATTGCGGAAATCCTCAAATAATTCTTTCCCAACTGACAGGCGAACTTAAACCCGATTGCATAATTCCCTTTAAACTTGACAAAAATGCGGCAAAAAGAGCATTGGAAGAGCATTTGATGCATAAAACTCTTTTGCCGAAAGTGTTTAAAGATGAAAATCACATTGATGAGATAAAGGGCATTTATCTGCCGTTTTGGCTTTTTGATGCGGACTCTTCGGGCAAAGTAAAGTTCCGTGCGGAAAAGGTACGGCATTGGAGTGACAGGAAATACGATTATGAGGAGACATCCTATTATACGCTGATACGCTCGGGAAATCTGTCTTTTGACAATATTCCGGCAGACGGCTCGGCAAAGACAGCCGACGATCTTACCGAATCGCTTGAACCGTACGATACTTCACAGTTGCAAGAATTTCAGTCTGCATACCTGTCGGGGTTTCTTGCCGATAAGTACGATATTAAAGCCGAGGATTGCTCGGAGAGAATAAATATGCGCATCAAGCATTCCTTGGAAGAAGCAATGCGCAGTACGGTGCACGGATACAGTTCGGTCCATGTTTCGGATTCATTTGTCAATGTGAAAAACGGTGAGGTCAAGTATGCGCTTTTTCCCGTTTGGATTTTAAATACCACCTACCGAGGGGAAAAATTTACTTTTGCTATGAACGGACAGACGGGCAAAATGGTTGGCGATCTTCCTCTTGATAAAAAGGCGTATGCCAAATGGCTGTTTGGCATTTGGGGCATATCGGCAGTGGTTGTTTTTTTGATTATGATGTTGATTATGGCGTTGTAGGAGGGTAAAATGAGAAAAATTATCGCACTTGTTTTTGTTGCTTTAATATGCGTATCTATCCCGATTACGGCGTTTTGTGCCGATGAAAAAATTGCAAATGACAGATACGAAAGTATTTCTTCGGAGGTGACGGATGCTTATTACGGTGAACCGTCTTCCGCAAGAAGAAATGTAGGGATAGATTTTAAGGCGGTTCTCATAGCGGTAGGCGTTGGATTTGTTCCGGCAATCATAACCGTTTCGGTAATGAAAGGTCAACTTAAAAGCGTAAAGTTTCAACCTACCGCAACTCAATACGTACGCTCGGGAAGTTTTGAATTAACGGGAAAATCCGACAGATACCTGTACAGTACCGTTACAAAAACCGAGAGACCCGATGCACGGGATAAAAGATAATTCGTCCGCAGGAGCGGACTGTAAATTAACGGAGGATTAAAATGTTTTGTTCAAAATGCGGTTGCGAGAACGGCGATAATGCGTCTTTTTGTAAAAATTGCGGTGAGCCGATTGGCAACGTAGGAGAAAATTCTGCCTACGGACAGGGAACCCAAAACGGGCAGTATGCTCAAAATTTCCAAGAGGCGAAAAACGCACAGTATGCTCAAAATTCACAAGGGATGCAGTATGCTCCGAATTACGGTAAGTATGCGCCGGTTACCACCTTTGCGGGAGCGGTTATAAAAACGCTTTCTTCATCGGTAATGACGGCTCTTTGCATAATTATGAGCATAGGCGTAGGGTTTAATCTTATAAGTTCGGTATTTTCAACTTCTGTTTTCGATGCGATTTTGCGAGAAGCACTTTCAGCGGAAAATATTTATTTAACGGAAGAAATCAACGGATTGACCGGTTTGTTCAGTTTGGGATTTACTGCCGTTTCACTGCCTAATATCATTATTCTCGTAGGTCTGTGGGTAATGAGAGGCTCGGCGAGAAGTGCAGGCTATAACGGAGGAATGAGCACTGGCGGTATAACCGTTGTTAAAGTCGTGCTTACAGTTCAACTGATTTTCCAAATTCTTGCGGCGGTGCTGTGTGCTCTTGTGGGCGTAGTCTTTGCCGTAATGTCGGATTCGTATGATCGTGACTATCTCGGAGATTTGCCTGTGGACAGTTTTGAAACACTTGCAATTATTGTTGCGGGTATGTTCTTTATTATTGTTGCCGTAATAACGGTGCAGATAATATATACCGCTCTTGCACTTGGTTCGGCAGGCAATATTAAGAACACCGTAACGTATAATACGTACTGTAAAGCGCCCTCCGCGGCTTATACGGTGATGTCGTTTATCTTTGCGGGATTTTCACTTTTTTCAGGTTCTTTGATCAACTGCGCAGTGTATGCGATGTCGGCAGTGGTAAATATTAATATGAAGCAGAACTTCAATACTGTTTTGATTCAAAACAGAAATAATTTCGCAAACGGTATATATCGGTAAATCGGGGTTAAAATAAATGAAGATAATACAGTTGACTAATTCCACAAATTCTCAAATGATGGGATTTGCAGTTGTGGCAAAGACAGGCGAAGTGCTTGTTGTTGACGGCGGAGCAAAGGGCGACGGCAACGAACTTAAACGCATTATAAAAAGTGTTGGCGGACACGTAGACCTGTGGCTTATAACACATCCCCACAGTGACCATCACGATGCGATTATGGAGGTGCTTGACGATCCCGAGGGTGTTACTTATTCCAAACTCGGCACGTCGCAGATACCCAACGGTTGGGCAGAGGGAATGGCGGATTGCAATGAACTTTATTCGTGGAACGCTTATGCGGAAAAGCTTGACGAAAGATATTTCGACCTTAAAATAGGGCAGACATTTTGTCTCGGTTCAATGAAAGTCGAGATACTCAGCGTTGCAAACCCCGAGATAACCGTCAACCCGTTTAATAACCAGTCATCAGTAATAAGGGTAACGGAAAACGGTTTCAGAATGCTTTTCTTGGGCGATTTGGGCGTTGAAGCAGGCAGAAAACTTCTAAAAGAAAATATTGATCTGCGTGCAGATGCGGTTCAACTTGCACATCACGGTCAGCAAGGTGCAAGGGATGAAGTTTACCGTGAAGTAAAGCCCCGATACGCATTTTGGGCAACGCCCGATTGGTTGTGGAAGAACATACCTTTCGGCGGAGGCCCCGAGGGATCGGGTCCGTTTAAAACGCAGGAAACGGCACAGTGGATGAAAGAATTGAACGTTGAAAATATATTTGCGTTTACTCATTCTATTGTGTTCGATACCGAAACCGAACTGGTCAGCGAGTATTGATAAAATATATAAAAAAATCCGAGATTTACTTTGTAAAAAAGCAGATCTCGGATTTTCGGTTATAATGCGTAAATAAACGGGAGTTTATACACGTTTTATCGTTTGGCATTTCCTGCCAAAGCGGTTGGTTGTACGGAGTGATCCGTCAAAGTTAAGTAAAGTTATTCATCCAATATTTTCCTTATGGCTTCAAGTTTCCTTACGGCGTCTTCGTGTTCTTCGGAAGATGCGGAGATTTCCACGGCATATTTTTTGTTTTTCGGCAAAACGGCAACGTAACCGTCAGCGTCATTATAACGTGTATAAAGCCAATAAATACCTTTGTTTTCCGCCAAAATATTTCCCGAAATCACCGTACCTGCGGGAATAATGCCGATTTTTTTGCCGTTAGGCGTTTGGCGGAAGTTCATATCTTCCGATAATTTAAAACTGCGCATTGTCTGTCCTCCTAATTTTTCTTTTACGTCATTTCTGAAAATATCCATATTTTTGCCGTGCTTCGGGAACCACTGCATAACGTCGGAGTGGTTTGACGCAATGCCCAAAGCGTGACCCTCGCTGTGACATATGATATTATCCGTGGGAATAGAAAATTTTTCGCACAGGTAAGCGCAAAGTTCCACAGCCTGTTTGTAAACCGAATCAAAATACTCTGCATTCTTTTCGGCATCGTAGTTTTCCATAGTTCCGCCCAAATAGGAATGACCCGACGGTTCGCAAATTTCAAAGCCGATATAACCGCTGTTGTTGGCATTTTTCTCATTGCCTAAAAAGCCCGTTCCTGAATGCCAACCCACCGTATCCCACGGCAGAGTTTGCATAATGCCGTTTTTATCGATAAAAGCGTGCACGGCTTTGTTTATACTGCCGTTATTCCAAGCGGAAAACCAAGTTTCGTTCATAACGCCGGGCGTTGCGGTGGAGTGAACCATAATTCCTTTGGGACTCATCTTTTTGTTTTGCTTAAAACAATTGTTTTCACTTAAAAACTTTTCTTTTAAAATCATTCTTTTTTCTCTCCGTCGGTTACCTGTTTATAAACTTGGTTTATGCCCGTGGCGGAAAATCCGCTGATAATGCCCGTTGCGAGAGAACAGAAAACGTCTTTTCCCGGAATGAGTTCGGGTGCGACAAAATGTATTATTATACCGAAAATTGCACCTAACGAACCGCATACAATGGGAATATATTTGTTGTGTTTTTCATTTGTAAATGCCTTGAAAATTTCGGCAAGCAGGTAAACTGCCACCGTTATACAGGGAATTGCGGTAAAACCGTCCATATAGTTTTCCTCCTAAAAAATATTTTTAATTCCGTTTGTTTCGAGAAAATCCCTATGCATTTTCTTAATATCGCTTGCATATTTAATGGCACGGGTGATAGAACCGTCATTCGTGCCCGTTTGCAGTGCAACTGCGGTGGCTTCCGACAGTGCGTGTGTGGCAAGAGTCAGGTCAATTATCAATTTTATGTAATTGTTGCGTGTTTCGTCACTCTGTTTTGCACGTTTATCACGCATAGTCAGTTTCTTTTCTAAAATAAATAAAAAAATTCCCGTAATTATTCCGGGAAAACAGGATATAAGTATTTCCATAAAATTCCTCCGATTTTTTGGGAAAAATCCCCTCTTCAAATAAAGTATATCATATAAACAGAGAAAAATATGCTTGTATGTGACAGGAAAAAGTGGTAAAATACCGTTATGAGTAAATGTGAACAGTGCCCGAGACAGTGCGGGGTAGACAGAGAGAATAATTGCGGATTTTGCGGTGTGACAAACGGGTTTAAGATTGCCCGTGCAGGCTTGCACCGTTGGGAAGAACCGTGCATAAGCGGAAAAAACGGAAGCGGAACGGTGTTCTTTTCGGGATGCAATATGGGATGTGTGTTTTGCCAAAACAGCAGTATATCGACAAAAAAATTCGGCAAATACGTAACCGAAGAACGGCTGAAAGAAATCTTTTCGGAACTTAAAGCACAAGGGGCGGAAAATATAAATCTCGTTACACCCACCCATTATACGGAGCAACTTGCCAAAATACTTGACACAAGACCTCTTCCTGCGGTGTGGAATTCTTCCGCCTACGAAAATACGGAAACACTTAAACTCCTTGACGGCAAAGCGGATATTTATTTGCCGGATTTTAAGTTTTCCGACGGCAAAATTTCGGCAAAATACGCAAATGCACCGGATTATCCCCAAAAAGCAAAAGATGCAATAAAAGAAATGTTCCGCCAAAGGGGCAAATACGTTATTGAGAACGGCGTAATGAAAAGCGGAGTGATTATCCGTCACCTCGTTTTGCCCGATAACCTTGAAAACACTTACGGCGTAATCGATTGGGTTGCGGACAATTTTAAAAAAGGGGAAGTTAAGTTTTCCCTTATGAGCCAATATACGCCATATACTGAATTGCCTTTTGCGGAACTTAACAGGAGAATTACAAGAATAGAATATATCTCGGCTCGTAATTATATGCTGAAAAAAGGCATAACCGACGGCTTTGTACAGGAACTGTCATCCGCAAAAGAAGAATACACACCGAGTTTTGATTTGAGCGGTGTGTGAGGGGGACATCGGCACAGTCCATAGTAAACTGCACGGAAGATTGCGGTTTGAATCGGATTGGCCGCTGTTTTGTATTTTGGTGACATACTGCCAAGAGTGCCGCGCGAAAGTGTGAATTTCTGATTGACATTTCTTTTTCGAGGTATAATACCGTTAATAAATGTTTTTTAATGGAGGCGTAATGTGACAAATCACGAATGGTTCAAACAGGCCGGTTACGGGATGATGGTACATTTTGGGTTGTATTCTCTGCTGGGCGGAGAATACAATGGCAGACGGGTCCAGTCGTATGCATAATGGGCACAGTCCTATTTTGTCATTCCCAATGCCTAATACGAGCAGTTGGCGCATATTTTTAATCCCATTTATTTTAACGCAGATGAATGGATATCTCTTGAAATAAACGAGTTTGTTGATAATCTGAAAGCAATAAATGGAGAGATAACAGAATTTAGTGATG
>CAZBLS010000031.1:0-17585 GCA_964492705.1 uncultured Oscillospiraceae bacterium
TAGTTACGGTATCTCCGCAGGTTATAAACAGGTCTCCGCCCAAAAGGTGAACGCAAACTTCAATGTTCTTTTTGCAGTAACCGTTGGCGCAGGCTGCCGCTACCGAAGCACAGGCACCTGTTCCGCAGGCAAGAGTTTCACCGCTTCCGCGCTCCCAAACTCGCATATCAAGTTCGGTTTCGCTTAAAACGTTTATAAATTCCACGTTTGTGCGCTCGGGAAAAAGTTTGTTGCATTCAATGGGTTTTCCCAATTTTTCGGTGTCAAGTGAACGCACGGGAGTTTCGGTAAAAATTACTGCGTGGGGATTTCCCATAGAAACCGCCGTAATATTAAATATTCCGTTATCCGTTTCAAGGGGATAATCTATTGCAGTTTCCCTTTCGCAAATAAACGGAACGTCTTTTGATGAAAATACGGCTTCGCCCATATCCACCGAAACGGTTTTGGCTTTTCCTTTTTCTTCAAAAACGGTTATATGTTTTATTCCGCCCAAAGTTTCAAGGGTAAATTGTGTCTTGTTTGTAAGTTTGCGGTCGAAAACATACTTTGCAATGCAACGTGTGCCGTTACCGCACATTTTGCCCTCGCTTCCGTCGGAATTAAACATTCTCATCCTGAAATCCGCTTTGTCCGAATTCATAATAAGTATTATTCCGTCACCGCCTACGCCCTTGTGCCTGTCGGAAAGTTTTACCGCAAGTTTTTCGGGATTTTTGATTTCACGCTGTGTACAGTCAAAATAGATATAGTCGTTGCCTATACCGTGCATTTTAGTGAATTTAAGCATATTTACCTCCCTTTACGCACAAAGATTATACAATAAAACCTCGGATTTGTACAGTGAAAAGAACGGATCGCTAAAATATGTTTTTTTAAAAAAATGAATTTTTACAAATTAAAGTATTGATAAATGCATATATGTATGCAATAATAGATTTAAGAAAATAAAAACAGTTGGGTTTTGCTTTTTTTAGGGGGGAAAAGCAAAATTAAATCGCAAGAAGTGAAGTGAAAATTTTTTCGGGCGGAAGTTGCTTTTTATAAAAAATATTTTTCGGGAGGAATTTCGTAAAAGTAAAAAGATTTTTTGCAGGTGTTTTGTTGGAATCTGATAAGGTCTTCCGCTTCGGCATAAGAAAGAGTTTTTCTTTCGGCACGGGACTGCTTTCGGGCAAGCAAACCGAACATCCGTCGCCGTATACGGGGGTAAGGCGGTAGCAAATTTCGCCTGTGCGCTCATCGGGGGCAACGCTGTCTGTTTTGAAAATTTCTCTTGGAAAATAAACTGCCGTATCGCCTGTTTGAAACATATTTTATCCCTGGCTTGTGGTTTCTTTTAATATATTTTACCGCTTTTTTTTGCTTTTTATGAAAGGGACAAAATGCACAAATCGGATTGCGAAAAGTGCCATAATTATTTGCAGATACGCAAATATGCACATATGAGCATATTATAAAAAGTCGCTTTCTCGGCTATCTCCGTCCGATTTTACGGCGTGCATAAGGCGGATGTAATTTTTCTTTTTGGTTTCCATATTGAATACGGCATATTCTATATCTTCTTTTTCCACGGCGTTGTTAAACAGGTTCACTGCCTGTTGCCATTCTCTGTACGCCCGACGGATCTGTTCTTCGATATTTTCCATAAAAAAATCCCTCCGCAAAAATGTATGCGGAGAGATAAAAATTTTATTCCGATTCTTTTTTGTAGAGCCTGCGATTGTTGAGCAACCACTGCTTATCAGAAAAACCGCCGTCCCCGACTTCGGCAAGTGCTTTGCGGAAATCAAACATACGGGCGTCGATCATATCAAGGTAGTGCAACATTTCGGCTTCGGGGAACATAGGCCGTTTTATTGCGCCGAATTCCGGTTCGTAATGGTGGGATATGAGCATATGCTGTAAAAGAACCACCGTTTCTTCCTTGGCATTTACCGCTTTGCCTGCTTCGCCTATAATCAGCGAACCTTGCACGATATGCCCTAAAAGCAAACCCTTGCGGGTGTAATCCGATACAAGACCGAGAGAAGAAGAATTCATTTCTTCCGTTTTTTCAATATCGTGGAGGATAACGCCTGCATAGAGCCAATCGGGGTCAAGTTCGGTATAAATCTTGCACATTGCTTCCGCCGAAGCCAGCATTGTGGTGGTGTGGTACAAAAGACCGCAACGCACCGAGTGGTGATTGCTTTGAGCGGCAGGATAGTATAAAAGTTTATCGTAAAGTGCATCCACAACGTAGTTTACAATATCTTTGATATCCTTTTTTTGTATTCTTTCAATGTAACTTTTTAACGTTTGCATCATTTCTTCACCGCTTTTGGGCGCAGAGGGCACAAAATCGTTTATGGATACGGGATCGTTTTCGTTGGCGATACGTATTTTTTCCACTTTAAGTTGCAACGTGTTCTGCCACGACGTTACCGTTGCACGGATCTTTACCAAAATATTGGGTTTGTAATCCGCAAACTGTTCTTCCGCATAGTTCCAAATTTTCGCATTTATTTCGCTTGTGGGGTCGGAAACCGTAAGGTCAACGTAATTTTTTCCCGTTTGCCCAACTTTAACGTTAAAAGATCTTACAAGCACGTAACCCTCAAAGCCATCGCCTGCTTTAAGGTCACTGAGTTTTATCTGTTCCATATTATTTCTCCGAAAAATTTTAATTTCGTAATAATTGTAGCATAAAATGCAAAAAATATAAAGCAATAATTTTGTCGGAGGCGGAGTAATAATGAAAAAATCTACAAAAAAGGCAAAAAAAATGTGGCACGGCGGAAAAATACCATCGGATGTGCAAGGCAGTTATACGGGAATAGGAGAAGACGGGCAAACGCCTGTGCAGGATGCGGACGATCTGTAACTTTTCCGTTTGACGGATTTAAATCAATAGCGTATAATTTCCGTAATAAATGAAAGGCGGAATGTACGTGTGGTTCATATAGGAAACGATTGGGACAGCGCACTGAAAGGTGAGTTCGAAAAAGAATATTATCTTAAACTCAGGGAGTTTTTAAAGGAAGAATATTTTTCACGGCAAATTTTCCCCGATATGCACGATATATTCAATGCCATTAAATATACGCCTTTGCATTCGGTAAAAGCGGTAATTTTGGGGCAGGATCCCTATCACGGTGTCGGGCAGGCACACGGGCTGTGCTTTTCGGTAAAACGGGGAGTGGAACCTCCGCCGTCACTTAAAAATATTTATAAGGAAATGGAAAGCGATTTGGGGATAAAACAACCTCACCACGGGGAACTGACTTCTTGGGCAAAGCAGGGTGTGTTGCTTTTAAACACCGTACTCACCGTAAGAGAAGGTCAACCGAACAGCCATAAAGGCAAGGGGTGGGAGACTTTTACCGATAAGGTTATCGAAACGGTAAACGCTTCCGCCGATCCGTGCGTATTCTTGCTTTGGGGCGCAAACGCAAGGAGCAAGAAAAAACTTATAACCAACCCGGCACATCTTGTTCTCGAAACCGTGCACCCGAGTCCCCTCTCGGCGTATAACGGATTTTTCGGATGCGGTCATTTTTCAAAGACAAACGAATTTTTAAACAGGACGGGCAGAGGCGAGATAGATTGGCAATTGCCCGAGTAAAAGAAATTTCTCTTAAAAAGTTTCTCATTAAAAAGAGAAACTTTTTTGCATAAATACACCCTTTGCAACAGTATATTTAGTTACGTTGGGAGGGGCAAATTATGAAAAGAATACTTACGGAAGCATTTTCGGTAAATTTGATAATCGTATTTATGCTGTTTGCGCTCGGTTCGTACAGTTTCGGCGAAAGCGTAAAAACTTTTGCGGAGAACAAAGCCATATACAAGTGCGATACGCAGGAGAAAAAAGTGTGCCTTATGATAAACGTGTACGGTAATACAGCCGAAACTGAGGAACTTTTGAAAATATTTGAGCGTTGCGGTATTAAGGCGACGTTTTTTATAGGCGGAGTGTGGGCTGATAAAAACAGAGATACGGTAAAGAGAATAAGCGAACTCGGGCACACTCTCGGCAATCACGGGTACAACCACAAGTTACATACAAAACTCGGCAGAGAGGAAAATATTAAGGAAATTACTCTTACGGGCGATATAATAAAGGAAGTTACGGGCAAAAACTGTACGCTGTTCGCACCGCCTGCCGGTGACGTTAATTCTTCCGTGATTTCCTATGCGAGCAGTTGCGGATATAAGACCGTAATGTGGTCGTGCGATACAATAGATTGGCGAGATCAGGACGAAAACAAAATAATGGCTCGGATAAAGCGCAATCTTGCATCGGGTGCGTTTATTCTTATGCACCCCACGCCCGTAAGCGTGAAAATAATGCCCGAAATTATATCCTACGTGCAAAGCGAGGGATATGTTTTCGAAACGGTTGACAGTTTAATATAAAATAATATTTGCTATAAAACCGCAAATAATATATAATAGTTAAGATATATCAAATTTGCGGAGATTATTTATGGAAATATATAAACTTTCAAACGGAATACCCATTGCAAGCGAAAAATTGCCCCATTTAAGGAGCATATCCGTAGGTATATGGGTGGGAGCGGGATGTTTCGCCGAAGACGGTAATAATAACGGAATTTCCCATTTTATCGAGCATATGCTCTTTAAAGGAACAAAAAACCGTACGGCGGCGGAAATTGCGGGGTGCATAGATTCTTTGGGAGGCCAGTTGAACGCATTTACCGCCAAGGAATGCACTTGCTATTACGTTAATATTTTAAGCGAGCATTACGGTGTTGCCGTAGATCTTCTTTGCGATATGCTCCTTAATTCAAAATTCGACCGAGACGATATAGCGAGGGAGCAGGGCGTTGTATGCGAGGAGATAGCAATGGTGGAAGATACTCCCGACGACCTTGCGAGCGAAAAACTTGCCAAGGCATATTACGGAGACCACCCTCTCGGGCAGACTATTTTGGGTTCTGCCGAAAACGTACGTTCTTTTTCCGCGGATATGATAAGGGATTATACGTCGAAGACTTACGTTCCCGAAAATATCGTGATTTCGGTTGCGGGTAATTTCGACGAAAAAGCCGTTATAGATATGTTTGAAGAAAAACTTGCAGGCTTTAACAAAAGCGGAAAGACGGTTGAAAAATGCAAGGGTCTTGAAAAGGAAAACGGCGATATAATTTTCGTAAATAAGGATATCGAACAGGTCAATCTTTGTTTGGGCTTCCCGGCAAGCGGTTCGTCGGGAGAGGGCTATTTTGCCCAAACACTCGCAGGTAATATTTTAGGCGGAGGAATGAGCAGTAGGCTGTTTCAGCGCATAAGGGAACAAAACGGAATGACTTATGCCATATATTCGTATCTTTCAGCCAATATAAACAGCGGAATTATGACCGTGTATGCAGGTATGAATCCGAAACAGGCTGAAACCGTGGTAAAACTCGTAATGGACGAGATATCTTCACTTTGCGCTTGCGGTATAAGCGACAGGGAATTTTACGAAGCAAAGGAACAGCTTAAAGGCAGTTTTATGCTCGGGCTTGAAAGTGCGGGTGCGAGAATGAACAGGAACGGCAGAGTTCTGCTTAACAGCGGAAAAGTGCTGACTCCGGATGAGATAATCCAAAAGATAAACGGTATCACCAAGGAAGAAATAAACGAAAATATAGTAAAAACTTTCGATTTTTCACGTTTAAGCGCATCGGGCGTAGGCAGAGTGAAAACAGGCGACGGACTTTTTAAACTTATCGAAAGTTATAAATAAAAATTATCCCCGTGCTTTATGCCCCTTAAACAGTCACTAAAAAACTTGACCTTTTTATAAGAGACTGTTTAAGGGGATTGTATTATCGCTCGGGGAATAGTTTTGTTTGTGATATTACAGTGAAATCGGAAAATATGACTTTATTTTTTTCGGAAAATATGTTATTATAATAATGCCGTGCCGTATATTCGGTAACACACGGGAAACGGAGATTTTTTAATGGCAAAGAAAAAGAAGAAAAAAAGAGGAAAGGCTTGGGATAAATCCGACATAACGGGACTTGTAATGATTGCGGTAGGTATTATCGTACTCATTTCTCTTTTTACCCGCGAAGACAGTATAATGAAAAAGACCGCTGTTGCAGGTCTTTTGGGTACGTTCGGCTTGGGTGCATATCTTGTCCCTGTTCTTCTTATCGTTTTGGGCGTGTTTTTGATAATGGTTAAAAAACCGAAAATGCATTGGGGTAAAATTGCCGTAACGGCTCTTTTTGTCCTTTCGCTTTCGGGACTTTTGCATATAGTTTTTTATTGGTTTAAGATTCCCGTAGGCGTATATGCCGAAAATGAATGTTCTGTTTTTTCGGAGGCACTTAAACAGGGATATGAAGCAGGCAAAGAGCATTACGGTATGGGCGCATTTGCAGCCACCTATGTTTATCCCCTTTCAAAACTGTTTACCTGCGGCGGCGCATTTGTGGCATTGACGGTAACGGGAATAATCGCTATGACGGTGCTGTTTAATCTTTCGCTTAAAGAAGCGGGCGAAATAGTCGGCAAAAGCGTAAAAAATACGGGCGAAAAAATGCTTGTAAGTATAAACGAAGCCAACGAACGGCGCAGAGAAGCACGGGAAAAGAAGCGCAATTACGATTACGAAGTGGGCACCGACGAAACCGAAGATACGGTAGAAGCGGACGGTGCGGAAGAAGATAAGAGAACCGAAATCTGCGTAGACGACTTTAAAGACGGGGAAACGGAAGATGCCGAAGATACGGAAAATTCGGAAGACGACGGCTTAATGGCTCCCTTTGAAGTAAGCGAAGTTGTACGCAGAAAAGTTGAGAATGAAGCGGATACAAACGGGGTAGATACAACCGAAGATGAAAATACTTTCTCGGTTCCCGATATAACCGATGACGATTCATATGCGGAAGAGGATGTTTCTCAGGAAGACGAAAAGGAAGAAGCAGGTGAAACTTACGCTTCACCGCCTTTCTCACTGCTTAATCCTCCCACCGTTCAAAAGAAAAACGCAAACGAAAATCACGCCGAAGAGATAGAAATGATGGAATCCACCCTTAAAAGCTTCGGCATAAATGCATGGGTTGAAAATATTACCGTGGGTCCTGCAATCACAAGATACGAACTTTCCATCGAGCGCGGAACAAGGGTAAGTAAGATACTTAATCTTTCCGACGATATCGCTCTTTCCATGGCGGCGGTGGGCGTGCGCATAGAAGCGCCTATCCCCGGCAAATCCGCAATCGGTATCGAAATACCCAACAAGACCGTTTCAACGGTTACTTTGCGTGAAGTGCTTGAAACGGAAGAGTTTAAAAACCATAAATCCCCCGTGGCAGTGGGACTCGGTAAAGATATTACGGGCAAGGCGATAATAGCCGACCTTGCAAAAATGCCTCACTTGCTTATTGCAGGACAGACGGGCGCAGGTAAGAGTGTGTGCATAAATGCGATAATAATGAGTTTGCTCTACAAATCTTCACCCAAAGACGTAAAACTTATACTTGTAGACCCGAAAAAAGTCGAACTTAATATGTACGACGGCGATCCCCACTTGATGACGCCTGTTGTTTCCGATCCCAAAAAGGCGGCAGGTGCATTGCAGTTTGTTGTACGTGAAATGGAAAAACGCTATGAGACCTTTGCTCGCAAAAAAGTAAAGGATATCGTCCGCTATAACGAAGTTGCAAGCGAAAACGGGGAAGATACGATGCCGAGAATAGTGGTTATCGTTGACGAACTTAATGACCTTATGCTTGTGGCTCGGGGCGAAGTTGAAGACAGTGTTATGCGTATTGCACAACTTGCCCGTGCGGCAGGTATATATTTGATACTTGCAACACAGCGTCCGAGTGTAAACGTAATTACGGGCGTTATAAAGGCAAACATTCCTTCCCGTATTGCCTTTGCGGTAGCATCGGGTATTGACTCCAAAACCATTCTCGATTCTCCGGGAGCGGAAAAACTTGTTGGAAAAGGCGATATGCTGTTCCACGCCAACGGCGAAGCAAAACCCAAGCGTGTACAGGGGGCTTTCGTAGGGGAACAGGAAGTTGAAAAAGTTGTCGGCTTTATCAAAAATAAGAATGCCGAAGCCAAGTATATCGGCGAAGAGCAACTTGTTATGCGTGAACTTAAACCCACTCACGGAGGCAACGGAGATAATCCTAACGACGATCCCTCCGACGGTGAGGACGAACTTTTCCCTGCGGCGGTGGAATATGCAATAGAATGCGGAAGTATTTCCATATCCGCACTTCAACGGAGATTTAAAGTTGGATATTCCCGTGCAGGCAGACTTATAGATGCAATGGAACTGCGAGGAATAGTTGAGGAATCCCAAGGTTCAAAGGCACGCCAAGTGCTTATGACGAGGGAGCAGTTCTGGGCGGCATACGACGAAAGATTGGACTGATTTTATGACTAAAATTTCAATAATCTCATTGGGTTGCAACAAGAACTTGGTTGATTCGGAGGTTATGGCAGGCAATTTGACCGAGGGCGGTTTTATACTTACCGACGATCAGGCGGATGCGGACGTTATAATCGTCAACACCTGCGGATTTATCGATGATGCCAAAACCGAGGCAATAGATACGGTGTTAAGTGCGTCGGAATACAAAAAAGGCAAGTGTAAAGCGCTTATTGTTACGGGATGCCTTACACAGCGCTATCCCGAAGCGATTTCCCAAATGCCCGAGGTTGACGGCATAGCAGGCACTTACAGGTATGACAGAATATGCGATATAGTAAAAGACGCTCTTGACGGCAAGCATCCTGCAGATGTGGGCGGAACGGCTGAATATGCGGATTCGGGACAGAAAAGATGCGTTTCCACAAAATATTACGCATATCTAAAAATAGCCGATGGATGCAATAATAAATGCGCATACTGCGCCATACCGGGCATTAGGGGAGAATATGTTTCCCGAAGCATGGAAAGTTTGCTTAAAGAGGCGGAAGAACTTAAAAAACAGGGGATAAAAGAAATAATTCTCACTGCGCAGGACACTACCGGTTACGGCACCGACAGAGGCGAAAACGGATTTGCCGAACTTTTGGAAAAGATTGCGCAAATGGGCTTCGAATGGGTTCGCTTTATGTATGCATACCCCTCTACGTTAAGTGAAGAAATAATACAAACCGTTGAAAAATACGACAATATCTGTAAATACGCCGATATCCCCTTGCAACATACGGAAGACAGTATGTTGCAAAGAATGAACAGACACTACACAAAAGAAGAATTGACCCGAGTTTACGACAGAATACGCAATTCGCCCTACGATTGGGGACTGCGCACAACACTTATGTGCGGTTTTCCGGGTGAAACGGACAGAGATTTCAAAAAAATGATAGCCTACATAAAGGAACGCCCCTTTGACAATTTAGGCGTGTTTGCGTTTTCTTGCGAAGAGGGCACGGAAGCGGAAAAACTTGACCGCAAGTGCCGTAAGAGCACGGGCGAAAAACGCTGTGACGGCGTAATGCTCGTTCAGGGGGAGATTGCCCACAACTTCAATAAGCGCAGAGAGGGCAAAGTTTACAAGACTCTTGTTGAGGGGTATGACTCCGAACAGGAACTTTGGTACGGACGAACATATTTCCTTGCCCCCGAGGTTGACGGAAGAGTATATTTTGAGGGCGAAAATATATCGGAGGGAGATTTTTGCAACGTGTATATTGACGAAGTCTTCGGCTACGATTTTTATGGGAGGAAAGTATGAATTTACCCAATAAACTCACATGTTTACGTATGATTTTAATGCCGGTAATGGTTATCCTGTTTTTTTGCGAGTGCTATATTTCGGCAACGGCTGTATTCTTAATTGCATCTTTTACGGATATGCTTGACGGCAAGATTGCAAGGAAGAGAGGGCTTGTAACGACTTTCGGCAAGTTCGTTGACCCGTTGGCGGATAAACTTATATGCCTTGCGGCGTTTGTACTTATTGCGGTAAACATTTTTTCCTGCGGAACAAAACTTTACGGCATATTCGCAACGGTGACCGCCGTTACGGTGATTTCCCGTGAAATAATAATTACTTGCTTCCGTGCATTGGCGGCGGAAAAAGGTGCGGTGATCGCCGCAGATAAAGTGGGCAAGATAAAAACCGTTTTTCAGGATACGGCAATAGTTTTGCTGTTTTTGGACGCATCGCCCAAGTTCAGCGGAACTTTCGCAGGTGAACTTATTCATTGGACGGGTGCGGTAATGCTTGCAACGGCTCTTGTGCTTACGGTGGTTTCGGGCGTAAATTACTTTGTGCAAAACAAAGAAATCACAAAGGAGATCGTCAGCGATATATGACCGAACTTTTTGATTTTCTTATAAAAAACAAAATAACCGCAGCGACGGCTGAATCTTGCACAGGCGGAAATATTGCGTCTGAATTTGTATCATATTCGGGTATATCCGAGGTCTTTTTGGCAGGACTTGTAACGTACGCAAACGGCGCAAAGGAAAAAATTCTTTCGGTAAAAGCGGAAACACTTGAAAAATTCGGTGCGGTAAGTTACGAATGTGCATCGGAAATGCTTGACGGCTGTATGAATGTAACGGGTGCGGATGCGACAGTGTGTACTACGGGCATTGCAGGTCCTAACGGCGGAAGCGACAAAAAGCCTGTGGGACTTGTGTATATTGGAGTAAAATACAGGGGAAAGAAGTATATAAACAAATGTCTTTTTTGCGGAAACAGAGAACAGGTTATAAAAAAGGCAACGGAATATGCACTTTCACTGCTTTATAAAACGGTAAAGGAGAATAACAATGGCTGATAAAGAAATTTTAAGCGAAAAACAAAAAGCATTGCAAACTGCACTTACGGGTATCGAAAAACAGTTCGGTAAAGGTGCGGTAATGAAACTCGGCGATGCGGCAAACAGAATCAACGTACAGGTAATTCCCACGGGATTTATTCAAATCGATACCGCACTTGGAGCAGGCGGTATACCCAGAGGAAGAATAACCGAAATATACGGTCCCGAATCTTCCGGTAAAACAACGCTTACTTTGCACATAATCGCACAGGCACAGAAAAACGGCGGAATAGCGGCGTTTATCGATGCGGAGCACGCGCTTGATCCCGTATATGCACAGGCATTGGGTGTTGACCTTGATAACCTTTACGTTTCACAGCCCGATACGGGTGAACAGGCACTTGATATCTGCGAGGCTCTTGCAAGGAGTAATGCGGTTGATCTTATCGTTATCGACTCCGTTGCGGCTCTTACACCCAAAGCGGAGATTGAGGGCGATATGGAGACTTCTACCGTAGGCTTGCAGGCGAGGATGATGTCAAGGGCACTGCGCAAGATAACGGGTGTTGTGGGCAAATCAAACACGGCTGTTATTTTCATTAACCAGTTGAGGGATAAGATCGGCGTTATGTACGGCAATCCCGAAACCACTACGGGCGGTAAGGCACTTAAATTCTTTGCTTCGGTACGTATCGATATCCGCAAGGGCGAGGCTATCAAAAACGGCAGTGAGCAGGTAGGTAACAAGTGCAGAATAAAAATAGTTAAAAATAAAGTTGCGCCTCCCTTTAAAACGGCGGAGGTCGATATGATATTCGGCAAGGGTATTTCACGAGAAAGTTCGCTTATCGATTTTGCCATCGAAAGCGGAATTATCGCCAAGAGCGGTTCTTGGTTCTCCTATAACGGCGACAGGATCGGACAGGGTAGGGAAAATGCAAAAGAGTTCTTGCTTTCGCATCCCGAAGTTATGGAGGAAGTGGAAAATAAGTTGAGAGAAGCCATTGTTTCGGGCACTAATACCGTTAAGGACGACCTTGACGGAGACGATTGATAAAACGGAGTTTTTATGGGTAAATGGTATAATAAATTCGTTGTAGGCAACCCAAATAAAGAGGATTTTACTTCAAAGGACTTGCCCAATGACAGAATAGAGCAGTTTTTTGATGTTATAAAACTGAGATTTTTGGAAATGGTAAAGGGAAATCTTATATATGCGCTGTTTTCCCTGCCGTTATTGGGGTGGTCGCTGTTCTTTTTCTTTGCCGTGGCGCAAACGGGAAAGAGTGATGTGGCTGCGATTTTGGAAAGCGGAGATCTGATAATTTCATATCTTACGATCTGCATACCCCTTTACGCCATTATGGGACCTGCCAAGGCGGGACTCCACTATTGCTTGCGCAATTGGGTTTGGAATGAGCGTGCCACTATCGGCGAACATTTTTGGAAAGAATTCAAGCGCAGTTTTTGGAAAGCGATATTCTTAAATCTCGTTTCGGCAATGGCACTTTTTGCAACGATATTTTGGGTGAAAATGCTTTTTAATGTGGGCGGTACGGTTGCCCGTATAGGTGCATATGCGCTTGTGGTGGTGTATGCGGTTTATCTTATGTCCACCATATACCACTTCCCTCAATTGGTAACTTACAATCTTACATTAAAACAAATTTACAAAAACTCGTTTATATACACCGTTGTGCAGTTCCCGAGAACTTTGCTTGCGGTATTGATATATGCGGTTTTGGCTGTTCTCTGCTACGTTTTAAGGCAGGTAGTGCTTGTGGTTGCTCTTTCGATAGGTATGTCGTTTGTATTTTTGGGGCAAACGGTCTACTCAAATTATCTGTTTGACAAATATGTCAACGAACCGGATAAAAGGCGTAGGGGAATGTCACCCGAACCCGTTAAAAGGAAGAGAAAATAATGCAGTACGGTGGTCTTGCCGAAATTTACGATGCGCTTATATACGATATGCCCTATGAAAAATGGGCGGAGTTTATAGAAAAAAGTGTTGATGGCAGCGAAATATTGGAACTTGGGTGCGGAACGGGTAACCTTACCGCACTTTTGGCAAAAAAATACCATGTGACCGCACTTGATATTTCGCCCGAGATGTTGCTTGTGGCAGACGGAAAACTGCGCAAAACAGGCAAACGGGCAAGGTTTGTACAGGGTGATATGAGTTCATTTTTGCTTAATAAGCAAGCCGATAACGTTATATGCGCCTGTGACGGCATAAATTATCTTGCTTCCCCCGAAAAAGTTAAGCAGACTTTTTCCTGTGTGCGCAAAAACTTAAAATCGGGCGGAAAATTTATTTTCGATATCAGCGGATACGGCAAACTTTCGAAAATGGACGGGCAACTGTATTCGGAAGATACCGATTGCGTTACGTATATTTGGCGCAATGAGTTTGACAGGGAGACAAAACTTATACACATGGATATAACTTTTTTTGTTTCCGAAAACGGTTGCGATTACGAACGTTTTGACGAAGAACATATTCAGCGTGCACACAGCGTGGAGGAGATAACTCTATGGCTGAAAGAATGCGGTTTTGAACATATTACGGTGTGTGCGGATTATTCCGAAAAATCGGTTGAGAACACCGACGGACGGATAACCTTTACTGCAATATAAGGAAGAGAGAATAATGGAAGATCAAATATTACACGCACTGGTGTTTGACGGATGTGCGGCAATGCTTATGATAAATGCTTCAAATGCAACGGAAGAAGCGAAAAAAATGTTGGGACTGTCCGAAGGCGTAACCAATGCTTTGGGTAGGCTCATATGCGCAAGTGCGATGCTTGCACAGAGAAATAAAAGTGAATCGGAAAAACTTACCGTTATGGCTTCGGGCAACGGTGAGGCAGGAAAATTGCTTGTTACCGCCGATAACAGCGGTAACGTAAAGGGCTGTGCAGATAATCCCTCTGCCTGCAAACTGCAAAGTAATGTTTCGGTACAGGCGGTTGTGGGCAAACAGGGCAAATTTACCGTTGTAAGGGATAATCCTTTGGGCGAACCTTACGTGGGTGTATGCGATTTTGTTTCGGGAGATATAACAAGGGACTTTGCGGCATATCTTGTTACAAGTGAACAGCAACCTGCGGCAGTGGCTCTCGATTGCGGACAGATCAACGGTAAAACCATGTGCGGAGGCATTACCGTACTTCCTCTGCCCGGATGCCCCAATGACGTTATCGATAAGATAGGCGAAAAAATCGCACAGACAAGCGACCTTTTGGGAAAATTGCAATATCATCTTTCTCTTGAAGAAATGGCATTTGATATGTTTTGGGACGTGGGCGTGAAGCCTTTGGAGACCGTTCCTATGCAGTATAACTGTGACTGCTCCCGAGAAAGGTTTGAAAGCGGACTTGTTTCTCTTGGAAAAAGAGAATTGCTATCACTTGCGGCTGAAAATGAAAACACGGAAGTTTGTTGCCGTTTTTGCAATAAAAAGTATGTGTTTT
This sequence comes from uncultured Oscillospiraceae bacterium, assembly GCA_964492705.1. Classification (GTDB taxonomy): domain Bacteria; phylum Bacillota; class Clostridia; order Christensenellales; family QALW01; genus UMGS1322. Next base: position 14,223 of record CAZBLS010000031.1, read on the forward strand.
CGCCGGAAGAACTCAGAACTTTGGCAAAGGGAATGTAAATTTTTAAATGGTAAACATAGCATCCGGATACAACAGGCGAGGACACCGTGCTCTGTACGACGGCAATTACGCAAAAGCGGTGGAATGTTTTTATAAAGCATATCTTGCGGAAGAAAATTATGAAAACGTCCAAGACCTTATTTATGCGCTTAACCAAAATGCGGATTACATAAGGGCGTTGGAGTTTTGTTATGCCCTTTTGGGTATCGGGAAAACCGATGACAGGGGAATGCTGTATTTTCTTTGCGCCGAAGCATTCGGCGGTGCAGGTTCAATAGAGGGGTGTGCGCAGATGCTTATCAATTCCCTTGAAACCGAACCTAACGGCAGAGCGTCCGAGGATGCAAGGGCGTTTTTAAAAGACCTTGTGCAGAAATACGGAGTTTCCGATAAGGGGAAATTTTCGGAAGAACTTTCAATAGGCGAATCCAACGGTATAACGGAAGCACCGTTTTTAACGGCGGAGTCATATAAGTGTATAGAAGACATCAGCGAACTGTCTTCAAAAGGAGATATTGAGAGATCGTTGCGCAGGGCTGAAAAAGAGATAGAAGACGGCGGAATAACCGTTGCCGTACTCAATGCCGGTATAATGCTTGCCCACTTGACGGGAGAAAGAGAGCGTATGCGCAAATTTGCCGAAGCGTTCAGATTTGTTGAAGACTATACGGTTATCGAGTTGCGCACTCTCGCTTTTGATTTGGATGAACTTAACGATGATGAGATAGCATATACAGTCTACAAAGGGCTTTACGGCAAAGAAAGCGGAGAAAAGGATATTGCCTACGGCTTTGCCGTTGCGTGCAAAAATAAGGGAGAAGAAGTTTATGCACGGGAAATAATGAACGAAGTTTCTTCAAGCGCAGGCGGAATAGGTCCTGCTTCCTATGCTTTGAATAAAGAGGGGAAACTGCCGTACGTAATGCGGTTTATGCCCGAAGAAGAAAAGAAATTCAATGATATAATTTACGGCGAAGATGCTTTTCCCAATGATCCGAATTTATTTGAGAATATGCTTGAATATGTCCGCTATGCGGATATGAAAACCGCCGTTTTGTTTGTTGAAAAGACGGATACGGAAGAGTTCAGACAGGATTTTGCATTGCGCAGGCTTGCTGTTGCTCCCGACGTAAGTTTGTTTTTAAGAGCGGTTGCCGCAAAAAAATTGGGTGAAAAAGACAAAAAAGTTTTTTTGAACACCGGCGGAGACATAATACTTTATACTCCTGCGGTGGGGTCTGTAATTACGAGATTTTTTGAAAGGGACATTAAAGGATGAAAGAACTTATAGATTTTGACGGTAAATTTAACGAATACTTGGAGCAGTATGCCGAAAAAATGCTTAAAGATGGCAAAAAAGCCGAAGAGATTGAATCGGCTATTCCCAAAATATATGAAAAATGGGCGATTGAAGCATCAAAATATTTTGACGGTATGGATAGCAGTGAACTTGTAAAGATGCTCGGCGCATATATGGACGAGGAATGCGATGTTCCCGATATACTCCTTGAACGCATATCTTCCGATAAGGGTTGCGAACAGGATGTGTACGGTATGCTCAAACAGGATCGCAGTGAAAACGATAAAATTGTACTTATGAACATACTTGCAGATATGGGCTCTTCACTGCCTGCGCAGGAATATATAAGGATGATTTGCAGTATGGAAGACGAAGATATGAGTGATTCGGCGGCGGAAGCATTAAGGTATATGCCCGAAGTTTCCGATGACGTTTTGGTTGCCTATGACGAAGCAGACGATGTTTTTGTTAAAGAAAAACTTATGTATGTGCTTGTGTATTCTTCCGAAAAAAAGGCGGGACTTGCACAAAGGCTTAACGAACTTATGGAAATAAGCACCCGTAAGGCGGTAACTGCCGGACTGATGTCTTATTACGGCGACGATAAGTGCCTTTCTGCGCTTAAAAATGCGGAAAATGACGAAAATATAGATTATATCGACTACGTTGAAATATGTGATGCCATTGAAGCACTCGGGGGAGAAACTTCAAGACAGAGAGAGTTTGACGGAGACGAGTATTACGAAATGGTTCAGAACGGCGGTTTGGAATGAGATATTTTGCCGTAACACCCTTTTCAATGGAAAAAGCGGTAAAAAACGAACTTGTCCGTATGAATGTGACTGTTGAGGAAGTTACCGAGGGTAAAGTGTATTTTGAGGCGGATTGCGATAAGTTGGCGGACGTATGTGTAAATTTGCGGTCGGGCGACAGAATATACCGTGAGATAACGGCCTTTACCGCAACTTCCTTTGACGGACTTTTTGACGGGATACGCAAGGTAAAATGGGCTGATATTATCGCACGTGACGGCAATATCTGTGTCAGCGCAAAATGCGCAAGATCGCAACTTATGAGTCCGTCTGACGTTCAGCGCATAAGTAAAATGGCAATCGTGCGCTCAATGCAATCTTCCGGGATAAGTTCACTTACGGAAAAAGGGTGCGTATACCCGATCGACATACATATAAATAAGGACAAAGTCACCGTTGCCTTGGATATGTGCGGAGTTTCACTTCATAAAAGGGGTTACAGGATAAAAAATGCGGAGGCTCCCATAAGGGAAACTTTTGCTTCCGGTCTTATTGAACTCAGCGGATGGAGAGGTAATATGCCTTTTTGCGATCCTTTTTGCGGTTCGGGCACGTTTGTTATCGAAGCGGCAATGAAAGCGCTTAATATTGCTCCGGGAATGAACAGGACGTTTGCTTGCGAGAATTTTAAGGGGATAAATGCATCATGTTTTGAAAACAGCCGTTCAAAAGCCAAAAACGCAATTAAAGATCAGGAAATATTCGTGCAGGGCGGAGATATTCTTCCCGAAATGTGCGATATGACGCTTTATCACGCTTCCCGTGCCGGCGTTGAAAAATTTATAAAGATAAAATGCGGAAATGCCAAGGACAGTATTCCTCAAAAAGATTACGGCACGCTTATGTGCAACCCTCCCTACGGGATGAGACTGAAAATCGAAAACGAGAATTTTTACCGTGACGTTGCACAGACAATGGCTAATTATGAAAATTGGAATAAATTCTTTTTCAGCGGTGACGTGAATTTTGAAAAAAACGTAGGAAAACACGCCCAAAAGGTCCGCAGATTCTATAACGGGAATATAGAATGTAATTTTTATAATTATTTTTGCAAAAAATGAAAAAAAGCAGTTGACAAAAAAACGATTGTTGTATATAATAAATGAGCATTAAACGTGATGCACAACTGAGTTGTTTGTAAAATGGCGCCTTGGTCAAGAGGCCTAAGACATCGCCCTTTCACGGCGGTAACAGGGGTTCGAATCCCCTAGG
>CAZBLS010000032.1:0-17521 GCA_964492705.1 uncultured Oscillospiraceae bacterium
TGCTTAAAGCGGTTTGGAAGACTTCGGTAACAAGCGGACAAATGAGTTTTGAAGAACGTATGGGATGCGGATTCGGTGCGTGTATGGGATGTTCCTGTAAGACCATAGCCGGATATAAACGCATTTGCAAAGACGGCCCCGTTATGAAAAAGGAGGAAATACTTTGGGAAGACTGAGTACGGAACTTTGCGGTATAACTCTTGACAATCCCGTAATACCCGCATCGGGTACGTTTGGGTACGGCTACGAGTTTGCCGAACTCTTCGATATAAACATACTGGGTACGTTTTCATTTAAGGGTACCACAAGGGATGCAAGATTCGGTAATCCCACGCCCCGTATTGCGGAATGTACCGCAGGAATGATAAATGCGGTTGGTTTGCAAAACCCCGGTGTGGAAAAAGTTATAAACGAAGAATTACCCAAGTTGAAAAAATGCTTTTCCAAAAAAGTTATGGCAAATGTAAGCGGATTTTCGGTGGAAGATTACGCATACACCTGCGGAAAACTCGATAAACAGGAGCAGGTTGGGTGGCTTGAAGTAAATGTAAGTTGTCCTAACGTGCACGGAGGAGGAATGAGTTTCGGCACAGATCCCGAAAACGTTGCCGAAGTTGTCAGGAGCGTAAAAAAAGTGACGGAAAAACCCGTAATAGTAAAACTCTCGCCTAATGTTACGGATATCGTTACCGTAGCCAAATCGGCAGAAGACGCCGGTGCCGACGGAATAAGCCTTATAAATACTCTTTTGGGTATGCGTATCGACCTTAAAACGAAAAAGCCCGTAATAAAAAATAAAATGGGCGGATTTTCGGGTCCTGCAATATTTCCCGTGGCGTTGAGAATGGTTTATCAGGTATCGCAGGCGGTGAATATTCCCGTAGTGGGTATGGGAGGAGTTTCTTCGGCGCAGGACGTGGTTGAAATGATGCTTGCAGGTGCAACTGCGGTGGAAATCGGTGCGGCAAACTTGGTAGATCCTTATATTTGCCGAGATATAATACTTGAACTTCCCTCGGTTTTGGATAAATACGGAATTGAAAATATATCGGATATTATAGGAGGTGCCCATAATGGGTAAGGACGTTATAGTTGCTTGTGATTTTGCAAGTGCGGAGAAAACTTTTGAATTTTTGGATCTTTTCACGGAGCGCAAACCCTTTGTTAAGATAGGTATGGAACTTTTTTACGCAGAGGGACCGTCTATTGTAAAAGAAATCAAAAAAAGAGGACACAAGGTGTTCCTTGACCTTAAACTTCACGATATTCCCAATACCGTAAAAAAGGCGATGAATGTACTGAACAATCTCGACGTGGATATTTGTAATCTTCACGCAGGAGGAACGGCAAATATGATGCGTGCGGCGCTTGAAGGGCTGACACGTCCCGACGGTACAAGACCGTTGCTTATTGCGGTAACGCAGTTGACCTCCACAGACCAAGAAAGTATGGAAAACGACTTGCTTATTAAAGAACCCATTGAAAAAGTGGTAATGCACTACGCTTTAACGGCAAAAAATTCGGGGCTTGACGGCGTTGTATGTTCGCCCCTCGAAGCAGGTAAAGTACATTCCGTATGCGGAGAAAATTTCCTTACGGTTACCCCCGGCGTGCGCTTCGCCGACGGAGACGTGGGCGACCAGAAGAGAGTTATGACGCCTGCACAGGCAAAGATCAACGGGTCGGATTATATCGTTGTGGGAAGACCTATCACTGCGGCGGAAGATCCGGTTGAAGCCTATGAAAGATGCGTAAGAGAATTCGTTGACTGAAAAGGAGAAAGAAAATGGAAAATTATAAAGAAGAATTTATAAGTTTTTTGGAGAGTGCAGGAGTACTTAAATTCGGCGATTTTACCGCAAAAAGCGGAAGAAAGATACCCTATTTTATAAATGCGGGCGAAATTAAAACGGGAGAGCAGATATCCCGTCTCGGAGAATTTTACGCAAAAGCGTATTTTGAAAAACTGGGCAATAAGAAATCAGTGCTCTACGGCCCTGCTTATAAGGGTATTCCCATAGCGGTTTCCGTTGCGGTGGCTCTTGCCAAAAACGGACTTGACGTTCCTTTCTTCTTTAACCGTAAGGAAGAAAAAGACCACGGAGAGGGTGGCGTTTTTGTAGGATACAAACCCAAAGCAGGCGAAAATATCGTAATAGTCGAAGATGTTATTACCGCAGGTACGGCTATAAGGGAAAGTATGGCGAATTTAAGCACACTCGAAGGTGTTAATACCGAGGCTGTTTTCGTAATGGTTGACCGTAAGGAAAAGGGCAAAGGAGAGAAATCCGCTATGGCTGAAATCGGCGAAGAATTCGGATTTCCCGTATATTCGGTAGTGGATGTATACGATATTATCGAATACTTGGAAAAAGACAGTAAAAATGCGGAAAATGTTCAAAGAATAAAAGATTATCTTGCCGTAAACGGCGCAAAGGAACAGTAAAGTGAGAAGTATTATTGATATCACCGATTTGAGCGTAGAGGAGATAGATGAACTTACCGACACTGCGCTTGATATTATCGCACATCCCGAAAAATATGCTCATATTTGTGACGGCAAAAAACTTGCCACGCTGTTTTTTGAACCCTCCACAAGGACAAGACTCAGTTTTGAGGCGGCTATGTACGAGTTGGGCGGAAACGTAATAGGTTTTTCCGCCGCCCAGAGTTCTTCCGCTTCAAAAGGTGAAAGCGTTGCCGATACCGTACGCACGGTAAGTTGCTATGCGGATATTATCGCAATGCGTCACCCCAAAGAGGGAGCGGCACTTGTGGCATCAAACAGCACACTTGTGCCCGTTATCAACGCAGGCGACGGCGGACACTGCCACCCCACGCAGACTTTGGCGGATTTGCTTACTATTCGCAGAGAAAAGGGAAGATTTGACGGCTTGACAGTAGGTCTTTGCGGAGATTTGAAATTCGGAAGAACCGTACATTCGCTGATAAAGGCGCTTGTCAGGTACGAGAATATAAAGTTTGTGCTGATTTCACCCGAAGAACTTAAACTTCCGGCGTACGTTAAAAAAGAAATTCCCGAAAACGTCAAGTGGGAAGAAACGGCTGTTTTGGAAGATGCCATACCGCAACTTGATATACTGTATATGACACGTGTTCAGCGTGAACGTTTCTTTAACGAAGAGGATTATTTGCGCTTAAAGGACAGTTACGTGCTTACACTTGAAAAACTCGAAAAGGCAAAAAAGGATATGTCGGTTATGCATCCGCTGCCGAGAGTAAACGAAATCAGTGTTTCGGTGGACGGCGACCCGAGGGCGTGCTACTTTAAACAGGTGCTTAACGGCAAGTATATGCGTATGGCACTTATGCTTAAACTGTTAAAGGAGGCGGGTAAAATATGAACATAGATGCTATCTGCGACGGAATAGTTATCGACCATATTACCGCAGGCAAGGGGATAGAACTTTACGAGTTACTCGGACTTGACAAACTTGATGCCACCGTAGCGGTAATAAAAAACGTACCGAGCAAAAAAATGGGTAAAAAGGATATTATCAAGATAGGTGCGGACATCAAACCCGACCTTGATATTATCGGTTACGTGGATCAGGGGATCACGGTAAATATAATCAAAAACGGCGTATTAAAGGAAAAATTCGGTATTTCCTTGCCCGAAACGCTGAAAAACGTGATTAAATGCAAAAATCCCCGTTGTATAACTTCCTGCGAGCAGGAACTTGACCATATCTTCCGTCTTACCGATAGGGAGAATAAAGAGTACCGCTGTATTTATTGCGAGAGCAAAGGCTGATAAGTACAAATTACTTGACATAAAACGCATAAAATGGTATACTTCTTTCGTACCGAAAGGGTACCGTTCTTTGCAACTGACGGAGTATAAGTGGAGCACCACGGAGGAGCAAAGTCCGTAAGATAATTGCCGACCGTCTGGGCACACTTGAACTTATATGTCCGAGTGTGCTCTTTTTTATTCAGAAAGGAAGTTTTTATGAAAAAAATAGGCATTGTAATGGGCAGTGACAGCGATCTGCCGATAATCAAAAAAGCAACTGATACTTTAAAGAGTTTGGATATTCCCTTTGAAGTACACATATATTCCGCACACCGTACGCCTGTTGAGGCACGGGATTTTGCTCTTTCCGCTCGGGAAAACGGATTCGGAGCCATAATAGCGGCGGCAGGTATGGCGGCGCACCTTGCAGGTGCGTTGGCGGCAAATACCACGCTTCCCGTTATAGGTATACCGTGCAGTTCGTCCAATCTTGACGGGCTTGACGCTCTTCTTTCCACCGTGCAAATGCCCTCGGGTATTCCCGTGGCAACCGTTGCTGTAAACGGCGGAGCAAACGCCGCACTTTTGGCAGCGCAGATTCTTGCTGTGGAAGATGCGGAAATTGCCGAAAAATTGGATGCAAAACGCAAAAAAGATGCCGAAACCGTTTTAGTAAAAGACGGCAAGGTCAATGAAATGATATAAATTTAATTTATATAAAAATAAAAGGAGATTAAAAATTATGGAAAAGAAACTTGTCTACACCGGAAAAACCAAAAACGTTTATGCACTTGAAAACGGAAACTGTCTGTTAAAGTTCAAAGATGACTGCACAGGCAAAGACGGCGTGTTCGATCCGGGCGAAAACTCGGTTGGTCTTACTATCGAGGGTGTCGGTGACGTAAACCTGAGGATGTCGGTTTATTTCTTTGAAAAGATAAATGCGGCAGGCATTAAAACTCATTATGTAAGCGCCGACCTTAACGATACTACAATGGAAGTACTTCCCGCAAAAGTTTTCGGTAAAGGCTTGGAGGTTATTTGCCGTTACAAAGCGGTAGGCAGTTTCTTCCGCCGTTACAGTGACTATATCGAAGAGGGTGCGGATCTTCCCGCATATGTGGAAATGACCTTTAAAAACGATGCAAAGGGCGATCCCCTTGTAATCAAGGACGGTCTTGTTGCTTTGGGCGTTATGACCGAAAAACAGTATGACGATATTAAAGATATGACACAGAAGATAACCGCAATAGTTGCCGATGACCTTAAAGCAAAGGGACTTGATCTGTACGATATCAAGTTTGAGTTCGGCTACGATCCCGACGGTAACGTAATGCTTATAGATGAAATCGCTTCGGGAAATATGCGCGTATATAAAAACGGAGAATATGTGGATCCTATGACCCTTTCAAAACTCTTCTTTGCGTGATATAGGAGAGCGGATCTTATGGGAGGATTTTTTGGAATTGCCTCAAAGAACGACTGCTTGGCGGACGTGTTTTTCGGTGTGGATTACCATTCGCACTTGGGGACACGCCGCGGCGGTCTTGCCGCATACGACAGCAAGATAGGTTTGCAAAGGAAGATACACAGCATCGAAAATTCGCCTTTCAGGACGAAGTTTGAAAAGATATTCGATGAGATGCAGGGTACTTCCGCAATCGGTTGCATAAGCGATACCGATCCGCAACCTATGCTTATACGTTCAAGATTGGGCACGTATGCGATAAGCACAATAGGTATTGTGAACAATGCCGACGAACTGATAAATATGTGCTTGGAGGCAAACGGCGGACATTTCGATGCAATGACGGGTGGAGCGGTGAACTCTACCGAGTTGGTTGCGGAACTTATAAACCTTAAAGGTAATTTTACCGACGGAATAAAATTTGTTCAGGAGTCGGTAAAAGGAACCTGCTCCGTACTTATTTTAACCGAGGACGGCTCTATTATAGTCGCACGTGACAACGTGGGAAGAATTCCCGTTTTGATAGGTAAGGGCGAGGATGGATATGCGGTTTCCTTTGAGGGATTTGCATACCAAAAACTGGGATATCAGGACGAAAAAGAATTGGGACCGGGCGAGATAGTAAAAATAACGCCCGACGGAATAGAGCAACTTGCGCCTCCGAAGAGCAAAAAGCGTATATGTTCGTTCCTTTGGAGTTACTACGGATATCCTGCGGCAACCTATGAGGGAGTCAACGTGGAAGCAATGCGGCGCCGTAACGGCGAGATAATGGCTGAATACGATATGAAAAACCGCATTGCCGAAGATGCTGACTACGTAAGCGGTGTTCCCGATTCGGGCACGCCTCACGCAATAGGCTACGCATCGAAAAGCGGAAAAAAATTCGCAAGGGCATTTATTAAATATACGCCCACTTGGTCAAGGAGTTTTACCCCTGCAAAACAGGTTGAACGGAACAAAGTGGCAAAAATGAAGCAAATACCCGTGCACGAATATATTAAGGATAAAAATCTGTTGCTTGTGGATGATTCTATCGTAAGAGGTACACAGATAAAAGAAACCGTTGATTTCCTTTACGAGAACGGAGCAAAAGCGGTGCATATGCGCTCGGCGTGCCCTCCGATAATGTACGGATGCAAGTATCTTAACTTCTCCCGTTCTACCGACGATATGGAACTTATCGCACGTAGAGTTATAATGGAACTTGAAGGCGAAGAGGGATTTAAACATATCGAAGAGTATTCCGACGGAGAAACCGAACGGGGCAGAGCACTGCGCAAAACAATATGCGAGAAATTCAATTTCGCATCTTTGGAATTTCAATCACTTGAAGGTATTATAAAAGCAATCGGTCTGGATGAGTGCGATCTTTGCACTTATTGCTGGAACGGGAAGGAATAAATTATGACAAACAAATCAAGATCGGACAGTTATGCATCGGCGGGAGTTGATATTACCGCAGGATATAAATCGGTTGAACTGATGAAAAAACATATCGCAAGGACAAAAAACGAAGGTTGCCTTGACGACGTAGGCGGATTCGGCGGATGCTTCGGCTTGAATCTTGACGGGATAAAAGAACCCGTGCTTGTTTCGGGCACGGACGGTGTAGGCACCAAGATAAAACTTGCTATGCTTACCGACAAACACAATACCATAGGTATCGACTGCGTTGCTATGTGCGTAAACGATATTATATGTTGCGGAGCAAAACCTCTTTTCTTCCTCGACTATATTGCCTGCGGTAAAAACTATCCCGAAAAGATAGCGGATATCGTAAGCGGTGTGGCAGAGGGTTGCGTGCAGGCAGGCTGTGCTCTTATCGGCGGTGAAACCGCAGAACATCCCGGACTTATGCCCGAGGACGACTATGACCTTGCAGGCTACTGCACAGGCGTTGTGGACAAGAGCAAACTTTTGGATAAAAATACCGTAAAAGAGGGAGATGCGGTTATCGCACTTGCTTCAACGGGCGTACATTCCAACGGATTTTCACTTGTGCGCAAAGTGTTCGATATCGAAAACGCCGACCTTACTTCTCCGAGAGAAGAACTCGGAGGAAAGAGTTTGGGCGAAACGTTGCTTACACCCACTAAAATATACGTAAAATCTATGCTTGCTCTCTTTGAGGAAGTAAACGTTAAAGCGGTTTCCCATATAACGGGCGGAGGTTTTTACGAGAATATTCCCAGAGCGTTGCCCGAGGGATATTCGGTTAAAGTGGACAAGAGTTCCCTTAAAATACTGCCTATATTCAAACTTATCCGAGAGACGGGCGATATTTCCGAAAGGGATATGTTCAATACCTTTAATATGGGCGTAGGTATGAGCGTTACCGTTGCAAAGGAAGATGCACTTAAAGCGGTGGAAATACTGAAAAACAACGGTGAGGATGCCTATGTAATAGGTACCGTTATTAAGTCCGACGAGGGTGTTATAATTGAATAAGAAGAGAATTGTTGTGTTGGTATCCGGCGGAGGAACTAATTTGCAGGCGCTTATCGACGCACAGCAAAGAGGTGAACTCGGTTGCGGTGAGATTGTGTGTGTTATTTCGTCAAAAAGCGATGCTTATGCACTTACCCGTGCCGAAAATGCCGGAATACCCACAAGGGTAATAAAACGGACGGATTATTCTTCCGTAAAAGAATACAGCGTTGCCGTAAGGAATGCGCTTATTGACGAAAATGCGGATTTTGTGGTATATGCGGGATTTATGACCGTACTTGACGAAAGTGTTTGCGATGCTTTTGAAAACAGAATGGTAAACGTACATCCTGCACTTATACCGTCATTTTGCGGTAAAGGATACTACGGTTTACACGTGCACGAAGAAGCACTTAAAAAAGGCGTAAAAGTGTCGGGTGCAACCGTTCACTTTGTAACCGCAGAGTGTGACGGAGGTCCTATAATACTGCAAAAAGCGGTGGAAGTAAAGGATGACGACACTCCCGAAACACTGCAAAGGCGCATTATGGAACAGGCGGAATGGAAGATACTTCCGCAAGCCGTTAAACTTTTGTGCGACGGTAAAATTAAAGTAGAAAACGGAAAAGTATACGTAAAATAAATTGGGGGATTTGTAAATGGAAATCAGGTCTGTTGAAAATGAACTTAATTCTCTTGCATATCACGGCAGGGGAATAATGATAGGTAAAAGTTGTGACGGGGAAAAAGCGGTAATTGCGTACTTCATAATGGGTCGCAGTGAAAACAGCAGAAACCGTGTGTTCGTTACCGACGGTGAGGGCATACGCACGCAGGCGTTTGACGAATCCAAAATGGTGGATCCGCATCTTATAATATATGCGCCCGTAAAAGTTTTGGGCAATAAAACCATCGTAACAAACGGAGATCAGACCGACACCGTATATGACCTGATGGACAGGCAAATGACTTTCGAGCAGTCTTTGAGAACAAGGGAATTTGAGGACGATGCGCCCAATTATACACCGAGAATATCGGGTATCGTTCATATTGAAAACGGCGAGATGAATTATGCACTTTCAATACTGAAATCAGCCGAGGGCGACGCTTCTTCCTGTCAGAGATATACTTTTGCATATTCTTCACCTCTTGCAGGTAAGGCAAAGTTTATACATACTTATAACGGCGACGGTTCTCCGCTTCCCTCATTTGAGGGCGAACCCAAAACCGTACTTTTGCCCGATGAGGATATCGATACCTTTACCGAGACTGTTTGGAATAATCTTAACGAAGACAATAAGGTTTCGCTTTTTGTCAGGTATATCGATATCAAAAACGGTTCGTACCAATCGAGAATCGTAAATAAGAACGTTTAAGGAGCAAAAAAATGACTGAATTTGAACTTAAATACGGCTGTAATCCCAACCAAAAACCTGCAAGAATATATATGGAAAACGGCAAAGAACTGCCTATTGAGATACTTTCGGGAAGACCGGGATATATTAACTTTCTCGATGCTTTCAACGCTTGGCAACTTGTAAAGGAACTTAAAGAAGTTTTGGGATTGCCTGCGGCAACTTCGTTTAAGCACGTGAGCCCCACTTCGGCGGCGGTAGGAGTGCCCCTTTCGGACAAACTTAAAAAAGCCTGCTTTGTTGACGATATCGACGGTCTTGACTCCTCACCCCTCGCATGCGCATACGCAAGGGCAAGAGGTACCGACCGTATGTGCTCCTTCGGTGATTGGGTTGCTCTTTCCGATGTTTGCGATGTTACAACCGCAAAAATGATAAAGAGGGAAGTTTCCGACGGCGTTATCGCTCCCGGATACGAACCGGAAGCACTTGAAATTTTAGCATCAAAGAGAAAAGGCAATTATAATATCGTAAAGATCGATCCCAACTACGTTCCCGAAGAGAAAGAGAAAAAACAGGTTTTCGGCATAACTTTCGAGCAGGGCAGAAACAACTTTGCGATAAATGCGGATCTGCTTAAAAATATAGTTACCGAAAATAAAGAAATGCCCGAGAGTGCCGTGCGTGATCTTATAATAGCACTCATTACTCTTAAATATACACAGTCTAACTCCGTATGCTATGCTGTTGACGGACAGGCAATCGGCGTAGGCGCAGGACAGCAGTCCCGTATTCACTGCACCCGTCTTGCGGGAACAAAGGCAGATACTTGGTTCCTCCGTCAGCACGATAAAGTGCTTTCGCTTCCCTTTAAAGCGGAACTCGGACGCCCCGACAGGGACAACGTCATCGACGGATATATTAACCAAAACGAAGAAGACGTTTGCGCAGAGGGAAATTGGCAGAAGTACTTTGCTTCAAAACCCGAAAAATTTACGGAAGAAGAGAAGAGAGCATATCTTGATACTATTGACGGCGTTGCCCTCGGTTCGGATGCGTTCTTCCCCTTTGACGATAATATCGAGCGTGCAAAACGCAGTGGCGTAAGATATATAGCGGAACCCGGAGGATCGATCAGGGACGAGATAGTTATCGAATGCTGTAACAAGTACGGATTGGTAACCGCATTCACGGGTATGCGTTTGTTCCATCATTGATTTTAGGGTGCTGAATATGAAAATATTGGTTATAGGTAGCGGCGGAAGAGAGCACGCAATAATAAAAAAGATTAAAATAAACGAAAACGTAGAAAAAATATATGCATTGCCCGGCAACGGAGGCATCGCAAAAGATGCCGAATGCGTTAATATAAGTGTTACGGATTTAGATGCAATTGCCGATTTTGCGGTAAAAACGGGTATTGACTACGCCGTAGTTGCACCGGACGATCCTCTTGTGGCAGGTCTTGTGGACGTGCTGGAAGAAAAGGGAATACCTTGCTTCGGTCCGAGAAAAAATGCGGCGATAATAGAGGGAAGCAAAGTTTTTTCGAAAAATCTTATGAAAAAATACGGCATTCCCACTGCCCAATACGAAGTTTTCACCGATGCGGAATGTGCACTTGAATATCTTGAAACATCGCCGATACCCACGGTTATAAAGGCGGACGGATTGGCACTGGGCAAGGGCGTTATAATAGCACAGACAAGGGAAGAGGCAAAAGAAGCCGTTCTTTCCATAATGCGAGATAAGCAGTTCGGTTCAAGCGGAGACAGTATCGTAATAGAAGAGTTTTTAACCGGACCCGAAGTTTCGGTGCTTTCATTTACCGACGGAGAAACGGTAGTGCCTATGGTATCTTCAATGGACCATAAGCGTGCAGGTGATAACGATACGGGACTTAATACCGGCGGAATGGGCACGGTTGCTCCCAACCCCTACTACACCGAAGAAATCGCAAAAGAGTGTATGGAGAAAATTTTTCTGCCTACGGTCAATGCGATGAATAAAGAGGGCAGAACTTTTAAGGGATGTTTGTATTTCGGCCTTATGCTTACGGAAAAAGGTCCGAAAGTTATTGAGTATAACTGCCGTTTCGGTGATCCCGAAACACAGGTGGTGCTTCCCCTTTTGGAAAGTGACTTGCTTACCGTTATGATGGCGGTAACCGAGGGAAAACTTAAAAGTACGGAAGTAAAATTCAGCGATAAGCACGCCTGCTGTGTAATAATGGCATCCGAAGGATATCCCAAATCCTACGAAAAGGGATATGAAATAGATATTCCCGAAAAATTGCAAAACGATGTGTTCGTTGCAGGTGCAAAAGAAGAAAACGGCAAACTTTTGACAAACGGCGGAAGAGTGCTGGGTGTATTGGGCTTAGGCGATACGCTTAAAGAAGCAATAGACGCTTCCTATAAGAAAACGGAGAAAATAAATTTTGCCAACCGTTACTACCGTAACGATATAGGTGCAAGAGCATTAAAGGCGGAGGAAACGAAATAATGGTTTACAGAATATACGTTGAAAAGAAAAAAGAACTTGCCAACGAAGCAAAAGCGCTTTTGTCCGATGCAAGAGGTCTTTTGGGCATAAACAACCTTGAAGATGTAAGAATATTTAACAGATACGATGCGGAAAATATTTCGGAAGAACTGTTTAATTATTCGGTAAATACCGTATTTTCCGAACCGCAGACGGATATTGTGTCAACAGAACTTTCCTTAAACGGGGCAACGGTATTTGCCGTTGAGTATCTTCCCGGACAGTTTGATCAGCGTGCGGACAGTGCGGCGCAGTGTATACAGATAATTTCACAAGGCGAACGCCCTCTTGTGCGTTCGGCAAAAGTGTACGCTCTTTACGGCTCTTTGGATGACAAAGATACAGCAGAGATCAAAAAGTATGTTATCAACCCCGTTGAAGCAAGGGAAGCATCACTTGAAAAACCCGAAACTCTTGCGGTAAAATACGATATTCCCACTGAGGTTAAAACTCTTGACGGATTTTTAAGCCTTGACCGTAAGGGGCTTGAAAAGTTTGTGGAAGATATGGGCCTTGCAATGGATGCGGACGATATTGCATTCTGCCAGAACTATTTTGCATCGGAAAACAGAGAACCTACCGTTACCGAAATAAGAATGATAGATACGTATTGGTCGGATCACTGCCGTCATACCACGTTCCTTACGGTAATAGATGACGTTAAATTCGAAGACGAACTTCTTCAAAGTACATACGAAGAGTATCTTGAAGTAAGAAAAGAACTTGGCAGAACCAAACCTATCTGCCTTATGGATCTTGCCACCGTAGCGGTAAAATATTTGAAAAAGCACGGTAAGCTTGATAAACTTGACGAATCGGAAGAAATAAACGCCTGCACGGTTAAAATAAACGTGGAGTGCGACGGCAAGGTAGAGCCTTGGCTGTTGCTGTTTAAAAACGAGACGCATAACCATCCCACGGAGATCGAGCCTTTCGGCGGTGCGGCGACCTGCATAGGCGGTGCCATAAGAGATCCCCTTTCGGGCAGAGCATACGTATACGGTGCAATGCGAGTAACGGGTGCGGCGGATCCCACCGTTCCCGTAAGTGAAACCATTCCCGGCAAATTACCTCAGCGTAAGATAGTTACCACTGCCGCAGGAGGATATTCTTCCTACGGAAATCAGATAGGTCTTGCCACGGGTATTGTTGATGAAATTTATCATCCCGGATATGCGGCAAAGAGAATGGAAATAGGTGCCGTAATTGCGGCGGCTCCGGAAGAAAACGTACGCAGGGAAGTGCCTGCTGCGGGAGATGTTGTTGTTCTTTTGGGCGGAAGCACGGGAAGAGACGGTATAGGCGGTGCAACGGGTTCGTCCAAGGCACATAATGCCCATTCGGTTGAAACCTGCGGAGCGGAAGTGCAAAAAGGTAATGCTCCCGAGGAGAGAAAACTGCAAAGGCTTTTCCGCAACAGCGAAGTTACCCGTATGATCAAACGTTGCAACGATTTCGGTGCAGGCGGTGTATCCGTTGCCGTAGGCGAACTTGCCGACGGACTTGAAATCGACCTTAACGCAGTGCCTAAAAAATACGAGGGTCTTGACGGCACGGAACTTGCCATAAGCGAATCGCAGGAGCGTATGGCAGTGGTTATTGAAGCAAAAGATACCGAAAAATTCCTTGCTCTTGCCGATAAAGAAAACCTTAAAGCCTGCCCCATAGCAGTCGTTAAGGAAGAACCCAGACTTGTTATGAAGTGGAACGGCAAAAAGATAGTTGATATCAGCCGTGAATTCCTCAATTCCAACGGTGCGGATAAACATACGGTTATTACGCCGGAAGCACCGAAAGATTTTGCGCAAAAAGTAAGCGGAACTTTCACTGAAAACTGCAAGCGTATTGCAGGTGACCTTAATATATGTTCTAAACGGGGACTTTCCGAGCGTTTCGATTCCACTATCGGCGCAGGTACGGTTCTGATGCCTTTCGGCGGAAAATATCAACTTACGCCCATACAGGCAATGGTACAGAAGATCTCCGTTGAAAAGAAACACACCGACGATTGCTCTCTTATGGCGTGGGGCTACAATCCCTTTATTGCCGAAAAGAGCCCTTATCACGGCGCATATTTGAGCGTAGTGGAGTCGGTTGCAAAACTTATTGCCACAGGCGCCGATTTTAACGACGTGTACCTTACGTTCCAAGAATATTTCGAAAAACCCGGTACCGACGGCAAACGTTGGGGCAAACCTCTTGCCGCACTTTTAGGTGCGTTTAAGGCTCAAAAGGAACTTAATATAGGTTCTATCGGCGGCAAAGACTCAATGAGTGGCTCTTTTGAAGATTTGGACGTTCCGCCCACCCTTGTTTCCTTTGCGGTAACAACGCAAAAGGTAAAGGATATCGTATCGCCTGAACTTAAAAAAGCAGGTGATAAACTTGTACTTCTTTCGCCCAAGTATTCTTCCGATACGAAACTTCCCGAAACGCAGTCGCTTACAGAAACTTTCAATAAAGTTTCAAATGCCGTTCGCACGGGAAAAGCAGTTGCCGTATATACGCCCGGTTTAGGCGGTATTGCCGAAGCGGTTATGAAAATGGCTTTCGGTAACGGCCTCGGATTTGAGTTTGACGGCTCGGTAAAAATCGAAGATATCTTCGCTTATTCTTACGGTTCCTTTATATTGGAAACTTCCGAGAATATCGAGGGTGCAACCCTTTTGGGTACGGTAACCGATAACGGCGTTCTTACTCTCGGAAACGAATCCGCGGAACTGAACGGATTACTTAAAATTTACGAAGATAAACTTGAAAGCGTTTACAGTTGCAATATACCCGATGACAAAAAGGAAATCGAAAATTTTGCGTTTACCGCAAAGAACTATCCCTCTCCTGCTGTTAAGTCTGCAAAGCCCAAAGTGCTTATTCCCGCTTTCCCCGGTACAAACTGCGAGTACGACAGTGCCAAAGCAATGCGTGATGCAGGTGCCGAACCCGAGATCATCGTTATTAACAACCTCACGTCTTCGGGTATACAGGCAAGTGTGGATAAATTTGCCGGTGAACTTAAAAATGCGCAAATAGTATTTATTCCCGGCGGTTTCTCCGGCGGTGACGAACCTGACGGAAGCGGAAAGTTTATAACCGCATTCTTCCGCAACGGCGCAGTTAAAGAAGCGGTTGAAGACTTGCTTGACAGGCGTGACGGCTTGATGTGCGGTATATGTAACGGCTTCCAAGCACTTATAAAATTGGGATTGGTTCCCTACGGCAAGATTATAGATACCGATGAAAACTGCCCCACACTTACGTTTAATACGATAGCAAGGCATCAGTCGCGTATCGTACGCACACGTATTGCTTCAAATAAATCGCCTTGGCTCTCACTTACAAATGTAGGCGATATTTACAGCGTGCCGATTTCTCACGGCGAGGGCAGATTCCTTGCAAGTGACGAACTTGTTAAAAAACTTGCGGAAAACGGTCAGATTGCAACACAGTACGTGGATCTTGACGGCAACGCTACAAGCGATATTCACTTTAACCCCAACAATTCCGTATGCGCTATCGAAGGTATTACTTCACCCGACGGAAGAGTGTTCGGCAAAATGGGACACAGTGAGCGTGTAGGCAACGGTCTTTACAAGAACGTATTGGGAAATTACGATATCCGTATGTTTGAAGCGGCAGTTAAGTATTTTAAATAGGGGGACGTAAATATGGCATTTTTGTCGGATATAGAAATAGCACAGCAGTGCAAGATGAAACCTATTACCGAGATTGCGAAAAAAGCGCATCTTGATGAAAAATATATCGAGCAGTACGGCAAGTATAAGGCAAAAGTTGACCTTTCTCTATTAAAAGATTCAGACAGAAAAGACGGAAAACTCGTGCTTGTTACCGCTATAACTCCCACTCCTGCAGGTGAGGGCAAGACCACTACCACTATCGGTCTTGCAGACGGTTTGGCAAGGATAGGCAAGGACGTTACCGTTGCGTTGAGAGAACCGTCGCTCGGACCTGTTTTCGGCGTAAAAGGCGGTGCGGCAGGCGGAGGTTACGCACAGGTAGTACCTATGGAAGATATCAACTTGCACTTTACAGGTGATTTCCACGCAATAGGTGCGGCAAACAATCTGCTTGCGGCAATGCTTGACAACCATATTCAGCAGGGAAATCAACTTGGCATTGACGTGCGCAAGATCACGTGGAAAAGATGCGTTGATATGAACGACCGCCAACTGCGCTTTGTTGTTGACGGTATGGGCGGAAAAGTAAACGGCGTACCGAGAGAAGACGGCTTTGAAATAACCGTCGCAAGTGAAATAATGGCGGTATTCTGCCTTGCAAATTCCATAAGCGACCTTAAAGAAAGGCTCGGAAAGATAATCGTAGGATACACCTATGACGATAGACCCGTTACGGCATCGGACCTTAAAGCAGTAGGCGCAATGACGGCTCTTTTAAAGGATGCCATAAAACCCAATCTTGTGCAGACTTTGGAGGGGACTCCTGCATTTGTTCACGGCGGACCTTTTGCCAATATCGCACACGGTTGCAACTCGGTTACGGCAACGAAACTTGCCCTTAAAATGGGTGATTATACCGTAACGGAAGCAGGCTTCGGCGCGGATTTGGGTGCGGAGAAGTTCTTGGATATCAAATGCCGTATGGCAGGTCTCGTGCCCGATGCGGTAGTTGTTGTGGCAACTGTACGTGCACTTAAAATGCACGGAGGAGTTGACAAAAAAGATTTGGGTGAAGAAAATACCGAGGCTCTGATGAGGGGAATACCCAATCTGTTAAGGCACGTATCCAATATCAAAAACGTTTACGGTTTGCCTTGCGTTGTTGCGGTAAACAGGTTTCCCACCGATACGGATAACGAAATCCAATGCATTATGGCAAAATGCCGTGAACTCGGCGTAAATACCGTACTTTCCACCGTGTGGGCAGAGGGCGGTAAAGGCGGAGAAGATTTGGCAAGGGAAGTTGTACGTCTTTGTGAAGAAGAAAAGGGCAACTTCACCTATTCCTACGAACTTGACGGCACTATCGAAGAAAAAATCGAAGCGATAGTAAAAAAAGTGTACGGAGGAAAAGGCATAACCGTTATGCCCAATGCCAAAAAGCAGATTGCGCAGTTGACTTCGTTGGGATTTGATAAATTGCCCGTGTGCATAGCAAAGACCCAGTACAGTTTTTCCGACGATCCCACTAAATTAGGTGCACCCGAAGACTTTACCGTTACGGTTAAAAACGTTAAGGTTTCCGCAGGCGCAGGATTTATAGTGGTTATGACCGGTGATATTCTTACAATGCCCGGTCTGCCAAAGGTTCCCGCCGCAGAGAAGATAGACGTTGACGAAGACGGAAAAATAACGGGACTTTTCTAAAAAGTATTCAAAAAAGGAGATAAAATATATGAGTAATATCAGACCCGATTCAATGGAAAGAATCAGCACAAAAGAACTTGCAAATGCATTTATTGCCGAGCAGGTTGAAGCAATACGCAAACAGGTAGGCGAAAACAAAGTTCTCCTTGCGCTTTCGGGCGGTGTGGATTCGTCGGTTGTTGCGGCACTTTTAATTAAGGCGATAGGCAAGCAACTTGTGTGTGTTCACGTTAATCACGGACTTATGCGTAAGGGTGAGAGTGAGCAGGTTATCGAGGTTTTCCGTAACCAAATGGATGCGAACCTCATTTACGTGGATGCTACCGACCGCTTCTTGGATCTGCTTGCAGGCGTAAGCGAACCCGAGAAAAAACGCAAGATCATCGGCGGAGAATTTATAAAAGTATTCGATGAAGAAGCGTCAAAACTTACGGACATTCACTTCCTTGCACAGGGCACTATTTATCCCGATATTTTGGAATCCGACGGTGTTAAGGCACATCACAACGTAGGCGGACTTCCCGAAGATATGAAAATGGAACTTGTTGAACCCGTTAAACTTCTGTTCAAGGACGAAGTAAGAGTTGTAGGTGAAGCACTTGGGCTTCCTCATTCAATGGTATAC
>CAZBLS010000033.1:0-17007 GCA_964492705.1 uncultured Oscillospiraceae bacterium
AATCAGAAATATTATTCCGCCCCAAAGGAGAAAATTCCAACTTGCGCCGTGCCAAATACCCGTAAGACACCAGACAAAAAACAGATTAAGCACCGTTCTGCCCAATCCTTTACGGCTTCCGCCCAAGGGAAAATAAACGTATTCTCTGAACCAACCGCTGAGCGTCATATGCCATCTGCGCCAAAATTCAGTCATACTTACCGAAACATACGGGTCGTTAAAGTTATCCGGGATGGTAAATCCTATCATTCTGCCCATTCCCTTTGCCATAAGGGAATAACCGTAAAAATCGAAGTACAGTTGCAGTGAATATCCTATTGCCGCAAGCCACGCCAACGGTGTTGAAATACTGTCAAACCCTATGGAAACGACATCGTTCCACACACCGGCAATATTGTTGGCTATTATTACTTTACTTCCAAGACCCAGAATAAAAATTTTAAGTCCCTCGCAAAAAGAAGTAAAAGACTCGTTCCTTTCCGTCAGTTCTACCTTTATTTCGGGATAAGTAACGATAGGCCCCGCCACAAGTTGGGGAAACATAGAAAGATAAGCGCCGTAATTTACAAACGAGCGCTCCGCAGGGATTTTTTGCCTGTAAACGTCAATAACGTAAGATACCGCCTGAAACGTATAAAAACTTATTCCAACGGGCAAAACAAGGTCAAGCACGGGCAAGTTTGCGCCCGTAATTTTGTTAAATTCGGAAAAGAGAAATCCCTCGTACTTGAAAACAAACAGCAATCCGAAATTGTATATAAGTGAAAAAGCAAGTATCAACTTTTTCTTTTTGGGAAACTTTTCCGTTAAAATGGCTGAAAGATACGTTATTGCTATCGATAAAAGAAACAGTAGCGCATATAACGGTCTGTCAAGCGTGCCCAAAGTATAGAATACCGCACTTGCCGAAAACACAAAAGCGTTCCTTGTTTTTTTAGGCAGAATAAAGTATATTATCAAAAAAACAGGGAGAAATATATATATGAATTTTAAATCGCTGAAAACCATTTTATCTCTCCCCTTTCTTTATGCAAAAATATGCACTTTATCCGTAATTACGGCGGTTTTTGTCAATTTTTCCCACAGGATACCTTACTCACCGCCCTCTTTCGTATATTATAGCACAAGAACCGCCTTTGTCAATTATTAATCATTCGTTTTGATTATTTTTCAGTGCATTTATCACTTTTTGCAATTTCTGTTTTTGCTCTCCGTTAAGCAAGGGAGCAACCGTGTTTATTATTCCGTTTAATTTTTCATCCGTTAAACTGCCGTCCCGTCTTCCCTTTTCCACCGCTCCCGTAAGATCGGATAAAATTTCACCTTCACTTTTTCCCTCATACCGTTTTGCAACGTTTTTTAGGTTTTCAAACTGTTTTTTCTGTTCTCCGTTCAGTTTTTCTTCCTCATTTTTTATCTTGGAATTACTTGAATTTTGCCTTAATGACCTCGGCATAAAATCACCTCGTATAATTCTATGCACTTTTTCCGTTTTCAGTGCATATAAATATTTGAGAGGTGAAATTATGAACGATTTCGGCACCGTTATGATTCTTTTTGCCCTTTTAAACAAAAACGGCTTCAACAGCATAAAAAATGCCGTTAAAACCGCTGAAAAATTCAGTACGCAAATAAGTAACCTAACCGATATAATGTCGGTTTTGCCATCCCTTGGCAATATGATGCCAAACAGAGAAAACACAAATACCCCATCGCAACAAAACGGTTCCGAATACGTGGATACTTTAAAGGATATCCTCACTCTGCTTAAATAACTCCGCCTGTTTTGCGGAAAGTTTTTCCGTATCAAGACCGTTATGGGTCACGACGATCACCAAGCCGTCAAGTTTTTTTATTTCTTCAATTACTTTGTCGGCATTTTCGCCGTCAAGCCCTCTGAAAGGTTCATCCAAAAGATAGATATCTCCGCCGAACGCAAAGCACCTTGCCAATGCGCAACGTCTTTTCATTCCTCCGCTCATTTCATCGGGATATTTATCCTTATATCCGTCTATACCGAATGCTTTAATATAGTAATCTGCTTTTTCACCGCTTTGAGCGGTAAGTTTTATGTTCTTTTCCGCACTGTACCAATCAAGAAGTCTGTCTTCCTGAAACAGATATGCGATTTTGCCCGTTTTTTCGATTTCTCCCGTATATTCCGCAAATCCGGCAACTGCGTTGAGAAACGTGGTCTTACCCCTGCCCGATGGCGCACTTACGGTATAAATACCTTTTTCGCCGAAATCGAAATTTATATTATCCAACACTTTTTCGCCGTAGGAAACGCTTAAAGATTTAATCTTTAACATTGCACTTTTCCTCCTTTGTTAAGTTTGCCGAGTAATTTTTTTATAATTTTTTCAAGCAAAAGGCTTATGATTATAACGGTCACTGTCCACGCAAAAACGTCTGCGGTCTCCATTATGTTTTTTGCATTATATAAGTTTGCACCTATTGAATTTTTAGGCTGACAAAGCACTTCCGCCGCAACGCCGGCTTTCCAAACAAGACCTGCGCAGGTACACATTGCCGATGCAAAATACGGCATTACCGACGGTATAACTATATGTTTTATCTTGCCGAGTCCTTTAACTGAATAGGCTTTTGCAAACTCTTTTATTTCCCTGCTTATGCTGTTAAGACCCGTTTCGGTGTTACCCCAAACAACGGGCATTACCATAAGTGCCGAAACAAACACGGGAATGGTATCCCTTTTAAACCAAACCCACGCAAGCATAATAAACGATGCCACAGGTGTTGCCTTTATTACCGTTTTCATTGGCGAAAAAAGACTTTTTGTTACGCTTTTTCGGCAGACAAGCGCAAACAGTACTCCGAAAACACTGCCCAAAACATATCCGAAAAATATTCTCACTATGCTTAAAGATACGGCGACCCAAAACTTTTGAGTTAAAGCAAGAAAGAACAGCCTCTTTGCAACGGTAAAAGGATAAGGCACTATTACCTCACTGTGGCAAAAGAAAGCAACCGCCTGCCAAAGTGCAAGCCAAAACAGGGGCGTACATACGCCCCTTATTATTTTTTTATTCTTTTCAGTAATAGAAATCTTCACCGGGTAATGCTCCGCCTATCGATTTTGGATCGCTGTCAAAAAGTATCTGTAAATAAGTTGCCGTTTTCGTTTTCATCTCTTCTCCCGTAACGGTGACCATTTTGCAGTTGGGTATGGCTTTTTCCGCAACGGCAGCGGAAGCAACGATTTCATACTTGGCAATTATCTCCGATGCTTCCTTTGCATTATTGTTTACAAATTCAACGCTTTCGGTATAGTCTTTTACAAATTCTTCCAATGCCTGCCTGTTGTTTTCGGCAAATTCTTTTCTTACCGCCAAGCAACCCATTGAAAATATTGCCTTGTTATCGCAAGCCTCATTCCACGCTTCGTTAAAATCTACCGCTATACGAAAATCGGAATTTTTACTTAAAATCGTGGAAACCTGCGGTTCGGGTATAAGAATAATATCCGCATCGCCTGCAAGAGCGTGAGTTGCAAGTTCGGCGTGAGTTGCGTAATACTCAACTTCACATTTAACATTGTTTGCTTTAAGTACGTAATTAAGGGCATATTCGGGTGTTGACGCCTGTCCCGAAGAATATATCTTCTTGTCCTCCAAGTCTTTTACAGAATGTACGGTATCGCCTTTTTCAAGCACGTACAGCACTCCCAACGTATTAAGTGCAAGCAACTGAATTTTTCCCTCGGACTTATTGTACAGCGTTGCCGCCAAGTTGGTGGGAACTGCCGCAATATCCAATTCGCCTTTTAAAAGAAGCGCTGTTACGTCGGTAGGTGCCGAAAACAGTTCCACGCTGTAATTATTTCTGTACGGTTTATTTTCGCTTTCAGCCATGAGTTTGCTTATGCCCATGCCCGTAGGACCTTTAAGCGCACCGATTTTAAAATCGGCAGGTGCAAAACTCTCCTCCGTTGAGGTAGGTGTTTCGCTTACGTCGGGTAGATCGTTATTCGTTCCGCAGGAAGCAAAAGATACTGCGGTAAGTACCGAAATTATCAAAATACTTAAAAACTTTTTCATTCTTCTTCTCCTTTATAAATCTTTGACGACAATACGCTTTTAACGTTAACGCCGTTTATGCGTCCCAGTTTACCGCACAGTGCTCCTATGCGCTCGTTACTGCCGTCCACGGTAACCGAAATCACGCAAACCGAACGTTTTTTATACGGAAGTCCCATTCTTCCGATGATAATATCGGCAAATTCCGAAAGCAACGAATTGACTTTTTCCGCCGACTGTTTTGGGTCGTCGATAACGATGCCTACTATGCCGATCCTGTTTTCCAAAAAAATCCCTCCCATACAAAAAAACTCTTTACCGCAAACAGGTAAAGAGAATGGGTTTGAAATCATCTTTACTTCGGCTCAGAAAAAAATCCTTGCTTTCGGTTACGGTTAAGATCTCCGTGTCAGAACATATCCTTCACTTTGATGAAACAATTATACTCTATCCTTATTTTTTTGTCAACACTTCAACCGCTTTTTGCAACTGAATGTCGTTTTCATCCGTTCGGAGCCAATATTTTGAAGTAAGATCCTCGGAAAGTTCCACGTTATATTCCGGTTCAATACCCTTTTGATGTATACAGTCTCCGCCGGGAAGATAATATTTTGCGGTTGTAAGTTTAAATACTCCCCCGTTTGAAAGAGGCACGTTTGTTTGCATTATTCCTTTGCCGAAACTTTTTGTACCCACGGTATGAGCATTACCCATATCCCGAAGTGCACCTGCCAATGCTTCCGATGCGCTTGCGGAAGTTCCGTTAATAAGCACGCATACGGGTTTATCTATGCATTCTTTGTCCGAACGGCATACGCTTATCCTGTTACCGTAACGGTCAAGTGCATAAAAAGTTTCGCCCTCGGGAAGCATTATATCGGCGATTTCGGCAAATATACTCAGTTCTCCGCCCGAATTTTCCCTAAGGTCGATAATTATTCCCGTATATGAATTCTGTTCTCCGTATTCTATCGCCTTTTTAAAATATTCCGCCGCATTACCGTGGAAAGAATTTATTTTAACGTAAAGCAAACCGTCTGTCATTCTGTACTCGGTCATCTGCCGTTGCCTATCACCTCGCAGGCAATTAAAGGCAAGTTCCTGCCCCGAACGCTTAACGGTAAGTTTTACCTGTGTTCCGCTTTCACCCTTAACAAGTGCAACCGCATCGCTTAAATCATAGCCTATCACCGACTGTCCGTCAACAGCCGT
Organism: uncultured Oscillospiraceae bacterium; assembly: GCA_964492705.1. GTDB lineage: Bacteria > Bacillota > Clostridia > Christensenellales > QALW01 > UMGS1322. The sequence goes on from CAZBLS010000033.1 coordinate 5,253, forward strand.
TAATATATCCCCTGCTTTAAGTCCGGCTTCGTCGGCAGTGCATCCTTTATATATGTCCGTAAGCACGATATCTCCGTCAACGAGTTGCACTCCTGCGCCGATACCGCCCTCAACCGTACCGCTTGAAGTTGCATTGTATTCAGCAAGTTCTTCGGGCGTAAAATAGTATGCGTATCCGTCATCCAAACTTGCCGCCATACCCTTTAATGCGTAATCGAGAGAATCTTCACTTTCGTGCTCTTCGATGGCATATCTGTTTATTATGTTTGCCGCTTCGTTTATAACCTTTATCTGTTTAAGAGAAAATCCCGAAAACAGCAGTTGTCCGTTGGCGGATATAAACCCGCACGAAAATACCCCAACCGTTATTATTGCTCCGATAAGGCAACCGGCAATAAGCATAAATATTGCCGACGAAAGGGAAACTTTTTTCTTTTTCATACCGTACTCACCCCTGTTTTGTTATCCTGCTTACCGCAATGCAAAGTCTGAACGCCACAGCCTCGTCAAAATTTCTCAAATCAAATCCCGTCTCTCTGAAAATTTTATCAAGCCTGTAAATAAGCGTATTCCTGTGAAGATAAAAATTGCGTGCCGTTTCACTTATATTCAAATTATTCTTAAAAAATGCTTCGGCAAGTTCTATATTTTCACCGTCAACCGTATTTACAAGGTGCATTGCTCCGGATCTAATGCTTTCTATATCGTTTGGCGAAAGTTTTGAAACTATCACTTCCGGCAAAACGTCGGCAAAAGTCCAAATTCCTCCCGTATAGGAAAGTTTTTTGCCTATCTCTATTGCGGAAAGTGCCTGTTCGAAAGCCCGACGCATTTCACCTGCATTTTCGCAAAGAGAACTTATACCGATATAGTGGTCGGTATTCATATCGGCGAAGGTCGCACTTAAAGCGGATGCAAGTTCGGAAGATGAAATATTTTCTTCCGAGCACACTACCGCTATCCTGTATTTTGAAAGCGGTACGGTAAATATTCCGTTTCCGTCAAAAGAAGCAACGAGAACGCTTATATACGAAGAAACATCGTCATGGGTATCAGCCACAATGACACGTCGGTTTTCACCGTAGACTATGCTGTGCTTCCTGCAAAGTTCCCTTGCATCGCCCGATTCGGTCAAAAGTTTTTTAAAGGCATCTTCCTTTGTTTTACACGCTTCCGCACCTTTATCGGCAATACCGCAATCTTCTATTACGTTGAAACTGCCGTCCCCTGCCCGCAAAAAAGTTTTGCCGTTTTCGCTGTACGGCATTTCGATGTTCAAATACTTATGGGGCAGATCGCCCGAAAAGATATCGTCACCGATAACCAATTTGCCGTATTTATCGTACATTGCTGTTTTCACTAATCATCACCTTGTTATATTTTATCACATATTGTCCCTTTATCAAAGTGAAAAATCAGTGTAAAACGCAATATTCGGTAGATTTGCCGTACAAAAACGTTCCGTTTGAAGTTATTTTTCCGTGTTTGGGCAGTATTTTGTATTCATCACCCTTAATATATTCTCTGTCGGTATACTCCAACACTTCTCCCGTTTTCCCTTTAAGCACCGCTATTTCTTCTTCATAACCGTTCCGTTTGCGTACCACCGCATACTCTGCAAAATCCTGCAAGCAGGTAAATTTTATAACCGCTCTGCGCAGTTCGTCCGCCTGCAAAGTAAAATCGTATGGAGTTTTCGGTTTTTCCCAATAATCGGAACATACCGTTGGTATACTGCCGATATCAAACACTTCTCTTTTTCGGTAAGCAGGATCCGTGTTTTCCGTGGCAAGTTGAACCAAACCGTATTTTTCAAGGATATATCCGTCAACCGTTTCCTCTTTTACCGTTTCGGGTACGGGAAATTCCTCTCCCTTTTCGCCTGTTGCTTTATATATAAGACAGGCAATATCCGTAGGATACGTGCTCCCCGTAACGGTTTCGGGCAAGCAGTTTTCTTTATCCGTTCTATCGTAGCCCATCCATACGCAAACGGTATTTTTACTGCTGTACGATACCGACCACGCATCGGAATATCCGCAATCTTCGTACCCCACCGTACCCGTTTTACAGGCAACGGGATATCCAAGCGCTTTAAGTTTACCGTTTTTCACTCCGCAAAGAATATCCGTAAGCAAGTATGCCGTTGACTCCTTTACCGCCACCGTTTCTTCTTTTTCGTGCAAGTAAAGTATATTCCCCTCACCGTCGCATATTTTTTCTATGCACCAAGGTGACGTATATTTTCCGCCCATTGCAAGGGCACGGTATGACGAAGCGAGATTTACAGGTGAAATCCCATACTTCATTCCGCCCAGAGCAATGGCAAGATATCTGTCGTCTTTATGGAACTTCACTCCTAATTTTTCCGCCACGGATTTGGAATATTCTATCCCGTTTTTTTGCAAAAGTTCCACCGCAGGCACGTTTAATGAGAGTGTCAGTGCATCACGCACCGTAATTCGTCCGTAATATTTATCCCTGAAATTAGACGGACTGTATCCGTCAAAATCTTTACGGTAATCGTCAAGCATTGTGGTAGGTGTAATACTTCCGCTTTCAAAAGCCGGAGCGTATACAAGCAACGGTTTAACCGTTGACCCCGGCTGTCTTTTGGCGGATGCTCTGTTGTAAAGTCGCATTCCCTCGTGTTCCCGTCCGCCTACCGCGGCGGTTATCCCTCCGCTTTCGTTATCTATAACAACCGCCGCCCCCTGTACTTCACCGCTCGGAAAATTCTCTCCGTTTAAAAAAATCTCCTGTAAACTTTCCTGCAAAGAAGAATCCAGCGACGTATACACCGAATATCCGCTTCCCATAAAATCGCTTACGGATACCGAAAGCAACTTTGCCCCCTCTTCCAAAACGTAATCGGTATAATAGCCGTAATCGACCTTTTCTTCCGATTGCACTGTATCTATGCTTTTTAGGGAATATTCATTCTTTTCGTCTTCCGTGATATAGCCGTAACGGCACATTTTCTCCAATACGGAATTACGCCTGTAAACCGCTTTTTCCATATTCACGTGAGGAGCATATTTGTTCGGTGCTTTTAAAAGACCTATCAGCGTTGCCCCCTCATCAAGAGTAAGTTCCGTTGCGGATTTCCCGAAATAGGCCTGTGATGCCGTTTCTATCCCGTATGCACCCTTGCCGAAATATACGTAATTTAAGTACATTTCCATTATTTCATCCTTTGAAAAATTTCTTTCCAACTGCAATGCAAGCAACGCTTCGTGGGCTTTCCGAACGAAAGATTTTTTCCCCGTTAAATGGGAATTTTTTATAAGTTGCTGTGTTAAAGTGCTTGCTCCCTCTTTTAGTGAACCGGACTTTATATCGTTTATCGCCGCACCGAAAATACGCCTGATATCTATTCCGCAGTGGCTGTAAAATCTTACGTCTTCCGAGGCAATAAGGGCATTTTTTACGTGTTCGGGAATTTTATCCAAACTTATTTTTTTCCTATTCTGCCCCGTATTAAACGATGCTGAAACATTGCCGTTTCTGTCATACACGGTTAAAGTTTGGCTTATATCGGCAATTTTTTCCTCCGATAGGTCCGGACAGGAAGCAAATATCCATATGATGCACGCAAAAAAGGCAATAACAAGTACCGATGCAACGGTTTTTACGGTTTTTTTCAAGTAAATCACCCCGTTTTATTATTCTCCGCCGAAAAAATAAATATTCGGTAATTGCCAATACGGTTTTAATATGGTATAATATCCGAGTAATATATTTTGCATTCAACAAGGAGTTGTTTTTATGATATGTAAAAACTGCGGTGCTAAAAATTCAGATAAACGCAACAGCTGTTTTAACTGCGGAACACCGTTTGTTTCCCAAGAAGATTATTTCCCGCAATATGAAGAGGATAACATTTCGGACGGACAGGAAATTCTGCCCGTTCGCAAAAAAAGTATTCATTGCGAACAGGATTCCACACCTTTAAGGAGAAAACCCGTTTCTCCCGTGCAGAATACAGAACCGTTGCGGAGAAAACCCGTTTCTCCCGTACAGGATAATGAGTCATTGCGGATAAAACCCACACTTCCTGAACAGGACACTGCGCCGTCAAAAAAGAAAAGTACGGTATACGGCGATACGGTGCAAATGCGCAAAGGTTCCGCACAAAATTCAAATACTCAAAGAAACAGGCAAAATACCAAACCCCAAAAAAAGAAAAGCAATGCAGGCATAAATGCTTTAATTTCCGTTTTGGCGGTTTTGGGCGTTGCGGTAATATGCGGTATGGGCATACTCGTCTACAACGGATTTATCAAACCCGAAACTCCCGACAGTACTCCGTCGGAACTTGACAAGATAAATCTTACAAAACCCGAAATAACAAAACTTACCGACAGTGACGGCAAAGAATATCTTCACGGCGTTTTTAACGGAAAAATCGGTGACAGGCTTTATTTGGGATGTAATGACACCTATCACACTTTTGTTGAAGAGATTATCGAACTTGACCTTTATCTTGAAGATTTGTTTTCAAGCGACCGCATTTTTACCGAAAATACGGTAAATGCGAATATCGATGCTTATATCGTGCGTGACAACCGCCGTTATGCCTGCGGAACTCCCACCTGCACATTGTCGGTTCCCAAAGCCGAGTACGAATTTGTTTCACCCGATTCCCAAAGTTTCAAGGTGTATAACGATAAATTTACTATACGTATTTGGACGCTTCCCAACTCAACCGTGCTTTTAAACGGCCGTGACGTAACAAGTTCTATGACGGGACTCGGGCTTTTGCAAACAGAGGTTGAAATAGCCGAGGGTGCAAAAGACACCTACAAATTGCAGATAACTCAGCCGTACCACACTCCCGTGAACGATGCATTCTTACTCTACCGTGACCCCTCCGTTGTTGACCTTTCGGTATCGGCGTACTCTGCGGATATTATAAGCGGAAATCAGGTTACTGTTTCCGGTTCCACAGAGGAGGGCGTGGAAATCTCCTGTGATCTCCCCCTTTTAAGCGTTGAAAAAAATGAACTTTATAATACTTTTACCGCAAAAATCGACCTTTCCGATGTGCCTTACGGTCTTGTAAGCACAAAAATACAGGGCACAAGCAGTGAGGGTACAACGGTGCGTTCGTATACTTTTTGGTATTGGCCCGATGAAAAAAGTGTAACCACATCTTCAAAAACCTTTACCGAAGCAGTTGCTTCCAACCCTGCCGCCCACAGCGGAACTTACGTTATCAATGACGTAAAAGTGGAAAAAGTAATCGGTGCAGGTAAATTTTTAGGTACGGTAACGGTAGGCGCAAATGAATACAGTTATATTTTCTCCTGCGATTACGACCGAGGAAATGCAGTTGTAGGTTCTACGTACAAGGTATTTGCACGTTACATTTCCACAAACGAGAATTCAGTACCCGTTTACAGGGTATGGTATATGTATTGAGGTAAAAATGGATATCGAAAAAATGTTTGACGAAAACGAAAAGCCCCTTGATAACCTTGTTTCCGATGGCGGATTTACAAAGATTTTCCGCACCGTTGCCTGTATAGGCGACAGCCTTTCTTCGGGAGAATTTGAGTCCTGTGACAGTGAGGGCAACAAAGGCTATCACGATATGTACGAGTATTCTTGGGGTCAGTTTATCGCACGCACCTGCGGGAGCACCGTTTACAATTTTTCACGTGGCGGACTTACCGCAAAAGTTTTCTTTGAAGAAGGTTACGAAAAGGGCTGGTTTGACCCCAAAAAAGCCTCGCAGGCATATATTTTCGCATTGGGCGTAAACGACCTGTTCGGTTTAAAAATGCCCGTAGGCACTGTTTCGGACCGTAAAGAAGACGGTACGTTTGCAGGTTATTATATTGAACTTATCCGCCGTTATAAAGAAATTCAACCCGATGCAAAATTCTTTCTTATGACAATGCCCCTTGAAAATAACAAGGAGCACGATGAGGTTGTTAAAGCACACGCCGAAATTCTTTACGAAATCGCAAAAAATTTCGACAACGTATATGTGCTCGACCTTATGAAATACGGTCCTGTTTATGACGGATACTTCAAGAGCAAATTCTATCTTCACGGTCATCTCAATCCTATGGGTTATGAACTTACTGCAAAAATGGTTATGTCATACATTGATTGGATAATCCGCCAAGATTCAAATTCATTTAAGCGTGTTCCCTATATCGGAACAAAAATAGAAGATAAAGACTGATTTTAAAGAGGTTTGCATATGCAAGCCTCTTTTTTTATATCAAAAACCGTTTTCCGCACCCTAACATTCCCGTCCCCTCATTCCTACTTTATAAATTTTCATTCCTCCATCCTTATTCCTAATTCATAATCCCTAATTCAAAAAAAAGAGCAAAGGCACAAAACCTTTGCTCTTAAATTTACCCAAGCCTGTATAGATCGTTTGCCGAGTAGATATACAGTGCCACTGCAACAATAACTGCCGAAACGGCGAAACTCCAAACAAAGCACGAGAGCGGAAGTGAAACTTCACTGTGGTCACGCTTTTTCCTATACGTATATATGTAGCCGAGTATGCCTGATACAATTGCGGTTAAAAGGCTTGAAGTGGCGATAAGCGACGTACTTAAACCGTCTTCAAACAGCACAGCGCCGATTATAAGGTATATCGGCAACAGTCCCGAAATAAGACCGAAATTCACTCCGACGAATATGCTTCCGCAGATCAAAAGAATTTTCTTTAACATAACGGTCTCCTTTACAGCGTCTCAACGATTTCGGCTGAATTTACCGTTTCCGTATTTTCACCGTTTTCCGCTACCGTTGCCGTATCTGCCGTATTTGCGTTTTCTCCGTTTTCCTCTTCGTGAGGAGCGGTAGCAAAAGCAACTACTTTAACGTTTTCGTTTACTCGCATTACTTTTACGCCGTGGGTTGCTCTGCCCATAGTACGAATTTGTTCTACGGGAGTGCGGATTATAACGCCGTCGGAAGTTATTAAGAGAATATCTTCGTCACCGTAAACTTTCGCCATATCTACGATATCGCCCGTCTGCTCGGACAGTGCGTGGGTGATTATACCCTTTCCGCTTCTTCCCGTTACTCGGTATTCATCGGATTCGGTACGTTTGCCGTAGCCGTTTTCGGTAATGGTAAGAATTTCGCACTTGCCGTCGATAACAGCCATATTTACCACTTTATCGTTTTCGGCAAGTTTAAGTGCCGTTACACCCTGCGTAACTCTTCCCATACTCCTTACGGTGCTTTCTTCAAAGCAAATAGCCTTGCCCTTTGCGGTTGCAAGCATTACATTGCTGTTGCCGTCTGTAAGCGCAACGTTTACAAGGTCATCGCCCTCACGAAGAACGATTGCCGCAAGACCGTTTTTGCGTATGCGGTATTCCGAAAGAGGTGTTTTCTTAATAAAGCCCTCTCGTGTTGCCATTACAAGGAACTTGCCCTCACGTTCTTCTTCACCCTCGGGAAGCGTAATTACCGCAGTAACTTTTTCTCCGCCGTCAAGATTAAGGAGGTTGACAACCGCACTGCCCTTTGCCGTTCTGCCCGCTTCGGGAATTTGATAACACCTAAGCCCGAATACTCTTCCCTTTGTTGTAAAGAAAAGCATATCCGTATGGGTATTTGCGACCATAACACGCTCAACAAAATCTTCTTCCCTTGTGGTAAGTCCCATAACGCCTTTACCGCCCCTGTTTTGAGCACGGTAAGTATCTGCCGGAACACGCTTGATATAGCCCATATGCGTCATCGTAACAACCATATCTTCACGCTGAATAAGGGATTCCATATCTATCTCGTCCGAAGCGGCGGTGATTTCCGTTCTTCTGTCATCACCGTACTTGTCTTTGATAACGAGAATTTCTTCTTTTATAATATTGAGAACCAACTGCGGATCTGCCAAAATCTCACGGAAGCGCTTAATATCACTCATAAGCTGATCGTATTCTTGCTGTAATTTTTCCCTTTCAAGACCCGTTAAACGTTGCAGACGCATATCCAGTATGCTCTTTGCCTGCTCCAAGGAGAAATCAAGTTCTTCCATAAGACGGGTACGGGCAATCTCGGTGGTACGGGATGACCTGATAAGCGAAATAACCTCATCGATTATATCAAGCGCTCTCAAAAATCCCTCAACAAGATGCGCCCTTGCAAGAGCCTTGTCAAGATCGTACTGTGTCCTGCGAGTTACTACTTCCTTTTGATGTTCAAGGTAGTAGTACAGCATTTCTTTAAGGTTGAGAACTCTCGGTTCGCCGTCAACAAGCGCAAGCATTATTGCGCCGAAAGAATCCTGCAACTGCGTATGCTTATAAAGGAAGTTAAGTACAACCTGCGGATTAACATCCTTTTTAAGTTCGATAACAACACGCATACCGTCTTTATTGGATTCGTCACGGAGTCCGCTGAGTCCCTCAAACTGCTTGTCCTTATAAAGTTCGGCAATACGCTCAACAAGTTTTGCCTTATTTACTTGGTAAGGAAGTTCGGTTACGACAATTCTCTGCCGTCCTCCGCCCATCTCTTCGATTTCGCTTTTGGCACGGATAACTATCTTTCCTCTTCCGGTAAGATACGTATCTCTTATGCCCGAAATTCCCATTATCTGCCCTGCCGTGGGGAAATCGGGACCTTTTATATGCTCCATTAGTTCTTCAACGGTAACGTCGGGATTTTCAATAAGTGCCACAACACCGTCAATAACTTCACGCAGGTTGTGAGGCGGAATGTTGGTTGCCATACCTACCGCAATACCGTCCGAACCGTTTACCATAAGGTTTGGGAACCTTGCGGGAAGAACTCGGGGTTGCATTTCCGTCTCATCAAAGTTAGGATAGAAATCAACCGTTTCCTTGTCAAGATCGGCAAGCAATTCACCTGCTATTTTTGAAAGTTTTGCTTCGGTATAACGGGAAGCGGCGGCAGGGTCGCCGTCCACCGTACCGAAGTTACCCTGACCGAAAGCAAGTGTATAACGTATGGAAAAAGGCTGTGCAAGGCGCACAAGAGCATCGTAAATGGACGAATCGCCGTGGGGGTGATACTTACCCATAACGTCACCTACGATACGGGCGCTTTTCCTTGTAGGCTTATCGTAAGTATAGCCGTTTTCATACATCGAATAAAGTATACGCCTGTGCACGGGTTTTAAACCGTCACGCACGTCGGGCAACGCACGGCTGATGTTTACCGCCATTGCGTAAGAAATAAATGATTTTTTTACTTCCGATTCAATATCAATATCGATAATTCTGTTGTTTTCACTCATTATTTCTCACCTGCCTTAAATATCAAGTTCATCGTTGCTTACAAGGCGTGCGTTTTCTTCGATAAACTGCCTGCGAGGTTCAACCTCATCGCCCATAAGCACGGTAAATATTTGGTCTGCGGCTATGGCATCTTTCATCGTAACCCTTTTGAGAATACGTGTTTCGGGATCCATAGTGGTTTCGAAAAGTTGCTGTGAACTCATTTCGCCCAAACCTTTATAACGGGCAACTTCATAGTTCTGCCTGTTTATGGAATCGAGGAACTGATTGAGTTCTTCGTCGGAATAGCAGTAATGCACTTGCTTTGTCCTCGTAAGTGTTACCTTAAACAGCGGAGGCTGTGCCGCATAAACGTATCCGCCCGAAATAAGTTGAGGCATATGGCGGAAGAAGAACGTAAGCAAAAGCGTACGGATATGTGAACCGTCAACGTCGGCATCGGTCATACAGATAATCTTGTGATAACGGAGTTTGCTCTCGTCAAATTCCACATCGATTCCTGCGCCGAATGCAGTTATCATCGAGCGTATCTCGGCGTTTTGCAGCATCTTGTCAAGCCTTGTCTTCTCTACGTTAAGAATCTTACCTCTAAGGGGAAGAATTGCCTGTGTTTTTCTGTCTCTGCCCTCTTTTGCGCTTCCGCCGGCGGAGTCACCCTCTACGATAAATATCTCGCATCTTGACGGATCGGTCTCGGAGCAGTCGGCAAGTTTGCCGGGGAGCGAAAAACTGTCAAGCACGTTTTTGCGTCTTGTAAGTTCTCTCGCTTTTCTAGCCGCTTCCCTTGCACGGTTCGCCATAAGACATTTTTCGATAATTCCCTTTGCAACAGGGGGATTTTCTTCCAAAAAGGCTTCAAGTTTTTCCGAAACCACATTTTCGGTAACGTTACGCAGTTCGCTGTTGCCCAATTTGGTTTTGGTCTGTCCCTCGAACTGCGGTTCTTCCAACTTAACGCTTATAACGGCGCACAAGCCCTCTCTCACGTCTTCTCCCGAAAGATTCTGTTCGTTATCTTTAAGCAGTTTATATTTACGTGCATAATCGTTTACGGTCTTCGTAAGGGCGTTTCTGAAACCCGTCAAATGAGTTCCGCCCTCGTGAGTTTGGATATTGTTCGCAAAAGTCAAAACGTTTTCGGTATACCCATCGTTATACTGCATAGCGACTTCTACCGTAGATGTGCCTTTTTTGCCATCAAAATACAGGGGTCGTTCAAAAAGCAGAGTTTTGTTTTTATTCAGGAAATCAACAAACTCTATAATACCGCCCTCATAGTGGAAACTTTCACTTTTGTTTGCGTCTTCACGTTCATCGGCAATTGTTATTTTTACGCCTTTATTTAAGAATGCAAGTTCTCTCAACCTCGTTTTAAGGTTGTCGTATTCGAATATAGTTGTTTCGAATATTTCGGGATCGGGCCAAAAGCGTACGAAAGTGCCCGTATGTTCACTTTCTCCCTGCGGTTCTTCCAACTTAACGCTTATAACGGCGCACAAGCCCTCTCTCACGTCTTCTCCCGAAAGATTCTGTTCGTTATCTTTAAGCAGTTTATATTTACGTGCATAATCGTTTACGGTCTTCGTAAGGGCGTTTCTGAAACCCGTCAAATGAGTTCCGCCCTCGTGAGTTTGGATATTGTTCGCAAAAGTCAAAACGTTTTCGGTATACCCATCGTTATACTGCATAGCGACTTCTACCGTAGATGTGCCTTTTTTGCCATCAAAATACAGGGGTCGTTCAAAAAGCAGAGTTTTGTTTTTATTCAGGAAATCAACAAACTCTATAATACCGCCCTCATAGTGGAAACTTTCACTTTTGTTTGCGTCTTCACGTTCATCGGCAATTGTTATTTTTACGCCTTTATTTAAGAATGCAAGTTCTCTCAACCTCGTTTTAAGGTTGTCGTATTCGAATATAGTTGTTTCGAATATTTCGGGATCGGGCCAAAAGCGTACGAAAGTGCCCGTATGTTCACTTTCTCCCACGATTTGAAGTTCGTCAACCGAATCTCCCCGTTTATAATCCTGCGAATATACTTTGCCGTTACGTGAAATTTCAACGTGCAGATCGGTAGCCAAGGCATTAACGACCGAAAGACCTACGCCGTGCAAACCTCCCGAAACCTTGTATCCTCCACCGCCGAATTTACCTCCTGCGTGGAGTACAGTCAAAGCGACCTCAACAGCGGGTTTGCCGTATTTTTGATGCATATCAACGGGAATACCCCTTCCGTTATCTCTTACCGAGCAAGAGCCGTCGCCGTGTATCGTAACGTTTATCTCATTACAGAAACCTGCAAGAGCCTCATCGATTGAGTTGTCAACCAACTCCTGTACAAGATGATGCAGACCTCTTGAATCCGTTGAACCGATATACATACCCGGTCTTCTGCGCACCGCTTCAAGTCCTTCAAGCACCTGTATTTGCGATGCGTCATAACTGTTTTCAGCCATATCAAGATTTCCTTTCACAGGGAGAAAAGCATAAACTTCCACTCCCTTATATTATAA
>CAZBLS010000034.1:0-16989 GCA_964492705.1 uncultured Oscillospiraceae bacterium
AGACTTATTTGGGTACTCCGTCCGAAATAGTGAAAAAGATACTTGACAATTCCTTGGATTTGGGAGGAGAAAGCATAGCGGAAAACGCATTTAAACTGTTTTTCTCCGCTCTGACTTCAATGCTACCGAACGTGCTTGGCATATTGGCGGTCGCTGTTTTAATGTCGGTATGTGAAAATTCTTCCCTTTTTGGCAGTGCGGGCGAAACGGCTCTTGCGGGAGGACGGGCAATTTGCGGAGTAATGCTTTTTACTTTTGCGCTTCCGCTTATAAAAAATGCGGAATCGAGTTTGGAGAAAACCGATAAGTTTCTGTCTGTTTTAATGCCCCAAACCTGTGCACTTCTTGCTTCAAGCGGTGCACGTTCCACACTGACCGTTCTTGCACCATCATCCGCACTTATATCCGCTCTTGCGGTTCGGGGCGTTACGGTGGCGGTATTTCCGTTGCTGATTTCTTCGGTAATTCTGTTTGTTGCCGATGGCGTGTTCGGAGAGGGGAAGATCGAGGGTGTGGCGACTCTTTTTAAAAGCATAGCACTTTGGGTTTCGGGTGGAATTTTTACGCTTTTTTCGGGAATAATCGCCGTACAGGGGTTGACCGCAGGTGTAAGCGACGGTATATCTTTGCGCAGTGTGAAGTATGCACTGTCATCGTCTGTTCCCGTGATAGGCAGTTCCGTCAGTGAAAGTATCGGTGCGGTTATTTCGGGAGCAAGCGCAATGAAAAGCGCTTCGGGCATTATGGGTATTACGGTAATTTGCGGAATACTTTTTGCACCTACCGTAAATTTACTTGCCTATGCATTTTCTTTAAAAATTCTGTCGGCGGTAATCACTCCCTTTTCCTGTAATAAAACAGTCAAAATGCTGAAAAACGCATCGGAATGCATAAAATATGCGGGAATAACGCTTTTCGGCACGGGTGTGATCTGTTTTATTTTTTTAGGTGCACTGATCTTGTGCGGAGGAAATATATGAGAGACTATGTTATTCTTTTAATGTCGGTATGTGCGGTTTCGTTTGCACTGAAAAGTTTATTGCCCGAGGGAAAAATAAAAAAATATGCTCTTTTTTCCGTATCGGTAATACTTTCCGCAAGCATAATAAGTCCTCTTGCGAAAATAAAAGACGGCTCTTTCGGCTTTGAATTAAAAAGAAGCGAAAGGGAATTTACCGAAGATATTATAAAGGCAACCGAAAATACCGTTAGGGCGGTAAACGGCTTTGAAAATGCCACGGCAACATATGCAAACGGAGTGATTACAGTGTATCCCAATAATTCAAAACTGTTTGAAAACGCTCAAATGAATATTAATGCTCAATATGTAAAGTCCCTTTTAAAGGAACTGTTTAGGGCTGAAAAAGTAGTTATCGTAGGTGAAATAAATGAAGATGAGTGAATTGATAAATAAGTTTAAGGACAGTAAAAAATTCAGAACGGTTGCGGTTTTTGCCATAGTTTTTATTGCGGTAATTATATATTTTATTCCGCAAGATGGGAATAAAAAGGAAAGCGAAATCATAGATAATAATACGCAAACGAAGTTAACAAAGGAAGAACAGCTTGAAAATGTACTCGGAAATATAAAAGGGTGCGGAAGAGTAAGCGTTATGATAACTTACGAAAGCAACGGCGAGACCGTATATGCCAATACTACCGAAACGGAAACCAATACGGTAACCGAAAAATCCGACAGCGGAGGAACAAAACAGTCAGAGACGAAAAAGGAAAGCAAAAAGCCTATTACGGTAGGTTCGGGCAACGGAGAATCGGCGCTTATTCTCTCGGGAATAGAGCCGGATATAAAGGGGGTGATAGTCGTTGCACAGGGAGCGGATAATATAGGCGTAAAAATGAATTTACAGCGTGCAGTGGAAACTGTGTTACAGGTATCACCCGAACAGGTGGAAATTTTTGCAATGAATTAAGGAGATAACGATGTTTAAAATAAGCAGAAAAATGATGGTCATAGCGGCAATGGTAACGGTGCTTTTGATAACGGGCATCTTAAATTGGAAGTATATTTCCAATAAAGAAAGCGAGCAGACAGGGGAAGTAACGGATAACGGAGAGGTAAGCGAAACCGCAACTTTCTTTTCCGCTTATAAATCCGAGAGAAATACCAATAGGCAGGAAGAAATAACGTATCTTGAAAGTGTTATTTCAAATACAAATACCGATAAAGAAACACTTGCGGAAGCACAGCAGATGAAACTTGACATAGTTGCAAATATGGAACTTGAAAGTACGGTAGAGGGCTTGCTTGTGGCAAAGGGATTTGACGATGCCATAGTTACATTCGGCACTTCAAGCATAAATATAGTTATTAAGGATGCGGAACTTACGCAGGCAAAAGTCGCACAGATACTCGATATAGTTACCACCGAAACGGAGTATACGGCATCGGAAGTCAAAGTAATACCGGCGAACTGAATATACGGCAAACAAAAAGTGAAGCCTGTGCTTCACTTTTTTGAGTTATAGTTTAAAACTATAACTGAATATAATTTTTTTGTAATAGACGGATTTTTCCTTTTGTTATATAATCAAGCCATCTTAAAAGAGCGCATAAAACAGCGCAAGAAAAAGGAGAGATTAAACTATGAAAAAAATTATTTCCATCGCAGTATCGGCATTGTTACTTGCAACAAGCGTAACGGCATTTTCGGGATGCGGAAGCAAAAACATCACCGTAGCCGTTCCCAACGACACCACCAATGAAGCACGTGCACTTCTTCTCTTGGAGCAGGAGGGTTACATCAAACTCAGAGAGGGTGCAGGTATTCAGGCAACGGTTGAGGACATTGTTGAAAATCCTCACAACATCAAATTTACCGAAATCGAAGCGGCAAACATCACCAACATTCTTCAAGACGTTGACTATGCTGTAATCAATTCCAACTATGCAATTGCAAAAGGCATTAACCCCACAAAGGATTCACTTGCTATTGAAGGTTCGTATTCCGCATACGCTAACATCATAGCTGTTAAAGAGGGCAATGAACAGACCGATAAAACAAAGGCTCTTGTAGCGGCTGTTGAAAGCAAGACTGTTGCGGATTTTATCGCAAGCAAATATGACGGCGCAGTTGTAAGCACCGTAAGCAATCCCACCGACGGATACGATGCTACCGTTGATTACGAAGCACTTAAAGGTCAGAAGATAACAGTTGCGGCTTCTCCCGCACCTCACGCAGAGATACTTGAAAAAGCAAAAGAGATTCTTGCGGCAAAAGGCGTTGAACTTGAAATAAAAGAATACACCGATTACATTGTTCCCAATGACGTTGTTGAATCGGGCGAAGTTGATGCAAACTACTTCCAGCATAAACCTTATCTTGATGACTTTAACAAAGAAAAAGGTACGCACATCGTTTCCGTTTCCGCTCCTCACGTAGAGCCGATGGGTCTTTACGGCGGAAAACAGGCTGACCTTTCCGCACTTAAAGGTTAAAGTAAAATGCATCGACCGATAAAATCGGTCGGTGCTTTTCGGCTATTACAGAGAAAGGCATACGTAAAACGGTATGATAAATATTACGAACCTATCGAAAACTTTTAAAGGAAGCGAAAATACTGTCGAGGCGCTTAAAAATATTTCCCTTTGCATAAATGACGGAGATATTTACGGCATTATAGGTATGAGCGGTGCGGGGAAAAGCACGCTTGTGCGCTGTATGAATATGCTTGAAAGACCTACGAGCGGTAGTGTAGTTATAAACGGCAAGGAGCTCGGTTCGCTCAGTGAAAAAGAACTGCGAAACGAGCGCAGAAAAATAACTATGATCTTTCAGGGATTTAATCTTCTTATGCAGAGAAATTGCCTTGATAACATATGCTTTCCCCTTGAACTTGCAGGCGTAAAAAGAGAAGATGCAAAAAAGAGAGCCAAAGAACTTATCGAACTTGTAGGTTTGCCCGATAAAGCCAATGCTTATCCTGCTCAACTCTCCGGCGGACAGCAACAGCGTATTGCCATTGCAAGGGCATTGGCTACGGATCCCGAGGTGCTTTTGTGCGATGAGGCAACAAGTGCTCTTGACCCTAAAACAACCCATTCCATACTTGAACTTATAAAGGACATCAATAAAAGGCTCAATATTACGGTGGTTATTATCACTCACCAAATGAGCGTTGTGGAAGAGATCTGCAACAGAGTCGCAATTCTCGATAACGGATGTGTGGTGGAAGAGGGCGAAGTTTCGGAAGTGTTTGCAAATCCCAAATCATCGGCTGCTCGCAAACTTGTTTTCCCCGAGGGAACGGACAACGTTATTTCGCAGCGTGAGGGCGAACGTACGGTTCGTGTGGTATTTAACGGTATGCAGTCGGTAGGTAAACCCGTTATTACTCAAATGGCGATAGATGAGGGCATTGCGGCGAATATTTTAAACGCTTCCACAAAATTGCTCGGCGAAAAAATATACGGCAGTATGATTCTCGGGTTGCCCAACGACGATGAAACGGTAAAACGGGCAATAGCCTATTTAAATAGAGATAACGTTCTTGCAGAGGAGGTGCGTAAGTAATGTTTTCACAGGAAAATATACAGGAAATGCTTAAAGTTTTGCAATCAAGGATTCCTCTTGCAATTTGGGAGACTTTATACGTTACCGTACTTGCGACGTTTTTTGCAATTGTAATAGGTCTTCCTCTCGGAGTATTGCTTGTTGTCGGAGATAAGGACGGGATAATGCCCTTGCCCAAATGGCTTATAGGCATATTAAACGTAATAATAAACGTCCTGCGCTCGGTACCCTTTGTTATCCTTGTGGTTATGGTAATTCCTTTTACAAGGCTGATAGTCGGCACTTCGGTAGGTACGGTGGCATCTATCGTGCCCCTTACCATTGCGGCGTTTCCCTTTATAGCAAGGCTTGTTGAGGGCAGTTTAAGGGAGATAAACCCCAATATTATCGAAGCCGCGCAAAGTATGGGTGCTTCGCCTTTGCAGATTATACTGAAAGTTATGATCCCCGAGAGCGTTCCGTCGCTGATTTCAAATGCAACGGTTGCCTTTACAACCGTTATAGGATACACTGCAATGAGCGGTATCGTAGGTGGTGGCGGACTCGGTATGATAGCATATTCCTACGGATATCAGCGCTATCAAACCCTTGTAATGCTTGTGGCAGTTGCGCTTATTGTGGTTATTGTGCAGGTTTTCCAAACGCTGGGTACACACATTGCCATTAAATCGGACAAACGCATAAAATAATCTTGACTAATTCTTTGTTTTGAAGTATAATATATGCGTTGTATGAGTTGTAAGCAACTCATATGCCGGAGTGGCGGAACAGGCAGACGCCCGGGACTTAAAATCCCGTGGGTAGTGATACCCGTACCGGTTCGATCCCGGTCTTCGGCACCAAATCCCGTTTTTCGGAACGGGATTTTTTATTTTTACCGAAAAAACTGTATGCGGTTGCGTTTTTTCGGAACAAGTCGGATTTTTATTTCTCGATCGGCAGTATTCACACAGACGGAAAAATACGGCAGACTACCGTCCGTAATTAAATAAGAATTTAGCGAAGACTATAATGAAAGTAAGTATTAAAGATTACGAAGATTACTTGTTTGACCGCTATAAAAACTGCATCAGCGATAATTATATGTTTATGAAATTGGTGGAGAAAGTAGGGAAAGTTGCCAAGGTTATATATAACGTGACGGCAGAAAAGTCTCGATGTCGAAGACCTAACTTTGGGCATATGCATTGGCAGACGTTATTCATTACGCTATTGCAATTGTCTCGTTAAACGGAATTGACTTAAATAACGTTATTTTAGAAAAAAGATAAGAAGACTATGGTAAAATATCGTCATAAAACAAATCTTGAACGGTTCTTAGCCGAAAAAGTAATTTTTTCTGTAATAGAGCCAATAAAAAATTTTTAACCGACGGACAAAACCGACCTGCGACGGTATATGCAGGTCGGTTTTTTATTTTCGGTTTTATTATAAAAAAGCGTATTTTGGCAGAAAAACTTGCTGTTTCAGTAGTAAAAATACAGATTTTGTACCTATAATTCCAAAAAAGTTTAATTATTTAGCGGTTTAGCACGATAAAGTGATTGACGGATTTTTGTCATTGTGATAAAATTTCGGTATATTATAAAAAAGGGCGTGATACAGTTGGTTTTAAAAATCGTTATGCTTGCCGTTTTCTTTGCGGTTATGGTTGCGGTAGGTTTTATGTGCAGAAAACGTTCCGTTGACGTTAACGGATTCGTTTTAGGTAACAGGTCGGTAGGACCGTGGCTTACCGCATTTGCGTACGGCACCTCATATTTTTCCGCAGTAATTTTTGTGGGATATGCAGGTCAGTTCGGTTGGAAATACGGCATTGCTTCCACTTGGATAGGCATAGGCAACGCAATTTTAGGTTCGCTTCTTGCGTGGGTAGTGCTCGGCAGAAGAACGAGGCTGATGTCACAGCATTTGGACACTGCCACAATGCCCGAATTTTTCGGCAAAAGATATCAAAGCTCCGCACTTAAAATTGCAGCATCGGTTATCGTGTTTGTTTTCCTCATACCTTATACGGCATCGCTGTACAACGGGCTTTCAAGGCTGTTTTCAATGGCGTTTCCAAATGTAGATTACAGCGTATGCGTAATCGTTATGGCTATTTTGACGGGAATATACGTTATTGCAGGTGGATATATGGCAACTGCGATAAACGATTTTATACAGGGAATAATAATGATAGTAGGTATAATTGCCGTTATTGCAGGGGTTTTATCGCAAAACGGCGGATTTACCGAATCTCTTAATGCACTTGCCGGCGTTGAAGAAGCGGGAATGGCACCGGGAGCGTTTAATTCGTTTTTCGGACCCGATCCGTTGGGACTTGCATTCGTCGTTATACTTACGTCGTTGGGCACTTGGGGACTTCCGCAAATGGTGCAAAAGTTCTATGCCATAAAAAGCGAAAAGGATATTTTCAAAGGAACTGTTATTTCCACAATTTTTGCGGTTATCGTTGCCGGCGGATGCTATTTCCTCGGCGGTTTCGGCAGAATATTTACCGATAAACTTAACGTGGTAAACGGAACTCCCTCGGGCGGATATGATTCCATTATACCTACGCTTCTCGAAGGTCTTCCCGATATTTTAATCGGCGTGGTTATTGTGCTTGTTCTGTCCGCATCAATGTCCACGCTGTCATCTCTCGTACTTGCATCAAGTTCCACGCTGACTCTCGATTTGATCAAAGACCACGTGGTTAAAAAGATGGACGAGAAAAAGCAAGTTATAATTCTCAGAGTACTGATTGTTGTATTTATCGCAATTTCGGCGTTTATTGCCCTTAATAAGGACAAATTAGGCTACATTGCCGATATGATGGGTATCTCTTGGGGGGCACTTGCAGGTGCGTTCCTTGCACCTTTCCTGTACGGCTTGTATTGGAAGAAAACAACAAAAATCGCTTGTTGGGCAAGTTTTGTTTTCGGAAGCGGAATAATGGTGCTGAATATGCTTGCACGGAATATTTTCCCCGAAATATTGCAATCGCCCATTAACTGCGGTGTTATTGCAATGCTCGGCGGACTTGTTATCGTGCCAGTTGTAAGTTTGATTACACCTAAATGCGATAAAGTTAAAGTTGATGATGCATTTTCCTGCTACGATAAAGAAGTAACGGTTCATTCCAAAGAATCTTTGGGCGAATAGACCGATTTTGCAGAAAAAAGGTGAATATAAGAGTTAAACGGTGTCTGTAAATGCGGACACCGTTTTTTTCGGCAACTACCGTTTTTTGCGATACAAGAAATTTTTTTGTACGAATTTTTATGTAAAAAAAAGTATAAATATCCCGACATAAAAAGCGTTTGCAAAAATATGCCTGCATAGTGGCGTTTTTTTGTGAGAATAGGATGCTTTGCTTTTTATTTTGAATTTACAATATCGGCAAACAATAGTATAAAGGTGGTCGGTGACATTTACCGCTGTTTTTTGGCGCAAAGAAATGGTAAGAATAAGCAAAAATGCAACCGATAAAAAACGGTAAAAGAGCAGGTGGTTCCTTTGAAGCAAAGAAAACTGTAACAGCGAACGGGTGCAATTTATCTTTGTTTCGTAAAAAGACCGCATTCTTATCTTTTCGAATAAGTTTGCGGTCTTTATTTTACCTATATTATGTTTTAACTTGCATATAAATGCGATTAAAGCAGACTTTTAGCGTATTTAAGGGAACGTTGAAGTGCAGGTATACAATCTTCCAAGCCCTCGTATTCAACGGTGTAATAGCCGTTGTAACCGCTGTTGTTGATAACTTCAACGCTTTCTTTAACGGGAACAACGCCCTCACCGAGAGGTGCACCCTGTATAAAGTTGCCGTTACGGGTCTTTATGCAGTTTTCGCCGTTTTCAAAACGGAAGAAATCTTTAAGATGCACGTGGAAAGCATAAGAGGAGGCACGCTTAACGGCTTCCAAAGAATTTTCGTCCACGCAAAGGAAGTTGCCGATATCAAGAAGCCAACCGAAGTTCTTGCGGTTTACCGCTTTGATTATGCGTTCAACGCGTTCGGAATCCTGACAGATCAAACCGTGGTTTTCGGTGCAGGTACGGATATTAAACTCTTTTGCGTAATCGGCTATTTTGCCGAAAGAATCCACAACGGAATCAAAGTAATACTCAAAATCCCGTACGCCGTTTTCGGGGAAAGCAAAGTATGCATCGTGACGCATAAGGGGAACTCCCAAAATATGCGCAATGCGAACTTCTCGCTTTAAACGCTCGATTTCTCCGTTAAGGTCGGGAGCAAGCAGATTGGCGTTTACCGTATAGGAAACTATGGGCATACCGATAAAATCCGCTTCTTTTTTAAATTCTTCTGCGTATTTTTCGGGATCTTCCTTGTCTAAAAGAGAACAAACTTCAATGCCGTCAAAGCCGATATCCCTTGCAATGCGTATCATTTGCTTTTCGTCGGCAACACCGTTCCTGTAAAGTTGCGAAAAACTGTACGTGGTAACCGAAACTTTCATATCATACACCTCTGTATTTATTTTATTTCGGCATCGTGACCTGTTTTCGCAGATTCGTAGATAGCGTCAAGTATCTTCATAACCCAAATTCCGTCTTCGGCAGGAGCCTTACAGGGTGTGCCGTCAAGACAGCAGGATACAAAGTGACTCATTTCGGCTGCAAACATATCCTGTTCGTCGCCTGTGGGAACGGGAGTAACGTCAACAAGACGATCGTGCATAGCGGTGTAAAGTTTTGTTCCGCTTTCAGCCAAAACAACACCGCCTTTGGTGCCGTAAAGCGCTTTTTCGGTACGGCTTTCACCGTTAAGTGAATAACTTGCTTCCAAAAGAACGACAGCACCGTTGTCATAGCGGATAAGGGCTGTTCCGAAATCTTCTACGTCGTAAACGCCGTTGTCGAATTTGCTCTTACGGGGTTGCCATCCGATTTTGTTTTTAAGTTCGGGACGGAAGCCTGTTTTGTAGGAAGTAACCGCATATGCGGAAACGGGTTTGGGTGAACCCATAAGATATCTCGTTTGGTCAATAACGTGAACACCGAGGTCGATTACGGGACCTCCGCCGGAGCGAGCCTTGTCACAGAACCAACCGCCGGGTGCACCGTGACGGCGCAAGTAAGTTGCTTTTGCGTAGTAAATATCGCCCATATCGTCCTTAAAGTCCTGAATAAGTTCGTTTTCGGAAGAGAAACGGAGAACGAAACCTACCATAAGGAGTTTACCTGCCTTTTGGGCGGCATCGCGCATTGCTTCGGCTTCTTCGGCATTCATAGCCATAGGCTTTTCACAAAGAACGTTAAGACCGTGTTCAAGAGCATAAATGGAACATTTTGCGTGATTGCAGTTCCAAACGCAAACGTCAACGGCATCAAGTTCTTCCGAGGCAATCATTTCTTCCATAGAGTTATATCTTTTTTCGATATTGTGCGCATCGGCGGTAAGGTTAAGATGATCTTCGTCAATATCGCAGATTGCAACTATTTCCGCTTGCGGAACTTTTGTGTATGCCTGTAAGTGAGTATTGGCTATTCCGCCTGCGCCGATAACGCCGATACGGAGTTTTTTGCCTGTATATTCTGTAACTTCGTTAAAAGTAACTGCACTGGGCTCGTGACTCATATTATTTTTCCTCCAAATTCTTTAAGAACTCGCAAGCAGTCTTGATATCTTCGTAAGGAGTATCTCCGCACTCACGCTCAATAGTTAAAAATCCTTTGTAGCCGATTTCGTCAAGAGCGGCAAGATATTTATCAAAGGGAACACTGCCTGTGCCCAAGGGAACTTCTTTAAAGTAAGTTACGCCTGCAAATTCTTCGGGAACGGGATGAACGATGCCGTAAATATATTCGGGATTACCGTCGGCAAGTTTGATTCCGTCCTTTGCGTGAGTGTGCACGATATAGTTTTTAAGGGTATGAACCGCCTTGACGGGGTCATCACCCGTTACCATAGCAAAGTTTGCGGGGTCGAGGTTTACCGCAACGCCCTTTGAAGAAAGGGAATCAAGGAAAGTTTTTAAAGTTTCGGCAGTTTCGGGACCTGTTTCAACTGCAAAATGTGCGCCTACACTGTCGGCATACTGTGCAAGTTCGTAGCAGGCGTCCTGCATTATTTTATATCGGGGATGATTTTTATCCGAGGGAATAACGCCGATATGGGTGGTAACGATATTGGTTTCCAATTCCAATGCCATATCGAGGATGCGTTTTGATTTTTCGATAAGTTCACCGTTGATTTCCGCATTGCCGAAGCCTTTGCCGAGGTCACCGCAGAGAGCGGAGAAAACAAGACCGTGATCCTTTAATTTATTAAGAAGTTCTTTTCTTGCGGAAGCGCTCATATTTTCGGGAGCGTGCTCACCGTATGTGGCATACATCTGTATACCTTTTGCGCCGATCTCGGCAGCGCTTTTTAAAGCTGTGTCCGTGTCGGTACGGAAAGATTCAAGCATTGCGCCGATAGGAAATTTATACATAGTTTTATCCTCCTAAAACTTTTTATAAGAATATTATAATTGAAATATATTGATAAATCAATACAAAAAATTGCGTTTTAGTATAACAATATTGCTATTTTTTATTTTTCTTTGAAAATTTTGCGGGAGATATGCCTTCACGTGCGGAAAAGACCTTTGAAAAGTATGCAGGACTGTCAAAACCGAGAGAAACGGCTATTTCTTTTATCGTTTTATCTGTGCCGAGCAAAAGGCTCTTTGCACATTCGCAACGGCGGTCATTTATAAAATCAGTGGGTGTTTTTCCCGTAAAAGATTTAAACTTGCGCAAAAAATGATATTTGCTGTAACCGGAGATTGCCGCAACCCTGTCAAGGGAAATGTGCGACGACATATTTTTAAGCATATAGGTCACTGCTTCGGTCATACCGTCATTTTTCGGTTTTGTTTGATTGTCGGAAGAAAAATTCCGGCACAGATAGGAAAGTACGGAGAGCGTTACGGAAGACACCTGCAATTTGAAAAAATCGTCTTTATTTTCAAAAATACCGAATAAAATATCAAATTGCGATTTGATAAACTCATCGTTTTCCAAAAACGGCGTGAAGTAAATGCCGTTGGTATCGAGACCGTTATTTAAAAGAAAACTGCGGTGGGGGATAAAACAGTCATATTCAAGTTGCCCGTTTGCGGTAAAGCCGTGGAGTCGGTTAGAATTGATTATAACGGTATTGTTTTCTTTTACTGGAATATATCCGCTGTCGCAAAAAATAAATCCGTTACCGTTGCGAATAAACAGGATCTCAATGTTTTCGTGCATATGGAAAGCATAATCTGTTTCGTTACTCAGTCGGTCTCGGTGAAAGATTGCAGGAGCGGTGTGCATAAGTTCGTTATGGCTTTCAAAATATATGCTGTTGGACAACCGTTTTCACCTTTCCTTTAAAATTCCTTTGTCACAATTATAGCAAATAGGGACAAAAAAAGCAACAAAAAATCGGCAGATATTGCTCTGCCGATAAAAAACTTAATTTTTTGTAAGGATAAGAACCCAATCGTTTCCGTCGGGCTTGTCGGGAACAGTGTAACCTCTCTTGCCGTAGGAATCGAAAGTATCGGGAGTAACGGTGCCGATATCGGTAAATTCGGCGGTACGGGGATTGTACCAACGGGCGTTATAGGAAGAACCGTCTTCCATATTTCCCACAATACCTGTAGTTTGCGTCTGATTGTAGAAGTAAATTACATATGTGTTATTACCGTCGGCGGCGCAAGCATAGAAAGCGCCCGTCTTGGGGGTAAAGGAAACTTTGTTATTGAAGTCGGGAACGAGTTTCCACCATTCGATCTGTTCCATAAAGTAACGCATATAGCCTACTTGGTATGCCGATTCGAATTCCACAGCCTTTGACCATTTAACCGCTTTATCCGCTTTTGTTATGGTTTCAAAACCGTCATTTGAATCTTTATCGATATCGTAAGTGCTTTGGTAGAGCCAAATATCCACAGCACCGTAACCGTAGCCCATAAAACCGTTAAGGTAAGAAATCCAACCTTGTGCCCTTGCACCGAAGTTCTTTGTCCAAAGGTAGCAATATCTGCCCTCATAGTTTATGGCAACTTTCGGTGAGTTCCAATAGTCTTTTGCAACTGCTTCATTACCTTGGCTTGTAAGTGAGGGAGCCCACTGTGCACCCCACCAATTGTGACCCGTAACTGCCGAATCGGCATTGAGGAAAGCGGAAACACCGTATCCGCTGGGAGCGGGATCTTTTGCCGTTGTACCCAATCCCGTAACGGTAGTTCTGCCGGTAGTTTCCTGATGTCCCGTTAAGGGATGGGAATATGCATCGTATTTATGGATATATTCGGCATATTTTACCCACGGATTAGTGGTATAATCGTAATATTTTTGGTCACCTCTCTCATAGTAGAAGTCATTGTCGATTTCCTGTGCGAGAGTCCACATTACGGGATATGCACCGAAACGTGCAACCCAATAACGGGAGATAAGTTCCATATATTCATCGTCATTCATCAGGTCCTTGGTAAGTTCGGAAGAGAAGAAGAACTGGGCATTTGCGTGAGTAAGACCTTTTTCGGCGATATATTGGAAATAACCGTCGGCAGATTGCATTCCTGCGATATCGCTCTTGGTAAGACCGTTGGCGAGGTCATATTTATGACCGATAGGCTCGGACTGATAAACGGTAAAGCCCTGCGTAACTCGCTTATCAACGATATATTTAAAGTGGGAATTTGTCTTCAAACTGCCTGCATCGGGACCTGCTTCGTCAAATTCTTCTTTAAGCATTGACCAATGGGTGTCACCGATATAGAAGAACGGAGTACCGTCGGCATAGGTGAAGTACTTTTTGCCATCTTCCACGGTAACAAAACCGTGTTTGTAAATTTCCAAAGTGCCTTTGTAAGTATTTGCACCGATTTTGCCTGTTAAGCCGTTAAGAGAAGCGTCGGTGTCGCACTTTGTAACGTAATTCCATACGCCGTGCTCGGTGGGAGCAAAGCGAACTTTGAAAACGTTGTCGCCGTCCCAGAAAGCGGGAATCGTAAGTACCGTGCCGGATTCGGAGGTGAATACCGCATCCATAATAACGGTAGAAGCTTCGCTCATAGAGATTTTACCGTTGCCTCTGTCGGCTTTAGCCTGATATTCTTTGTTTGATTTGAATGTAAGTTCGGTTGCGACCCATATGTCGGTAACGGTGTCCACACTTGCGGGGTCAACGTCGGGCAGTTCGGCTGTGGGCGTTGTTGCTACCGAATCGGGTGTTGCCGTAGGATCTGCGGGAGTTTCACCGTTATCGCAGGCTGTAAAACCGATCACTGCCGAAAAACAGAGGATACCCGTAAGTATGGCGGATAAAACTTTTTTCATACATAATCTCCTTTTTTTGTACTCTGTAACTATTTTATCATACTTTAATTGCATTAGCAAGCATATTTATCGTTAAAAAATTAAATTTCTCTTAAACGGGATATCAGTGCACGTAGGTCTTCAAGTGTTTCGATGTTTTGCATATTGCCCCTTATTTTGGAAGCACCGTGCATACCGTGGGTGTACCAAGCGATATGCTTGCGCATTTGAAGCATCGCCGTGTGTTCTCCGCGGAGCTCAGCCAAATTTTCACCGTGTTCAAGGGCGATATCAAGTTTTTTGTTTAGCGGAATATCAAAGTCCGTTCCGTTAAATCGGGCAAGAATTTCGGCAAATATCCAAGGTCTGCCTTGTGCACCTCTGCCTACCATTATACCGTCGCAACGGGAAGTATTTAAAAGGGCAACGGCACTTTCTCCGTCAAAAACGTCACCGTTGGCTATAACGGGAATATTAACGCTTTCTTTAACACGGCGAATGGATTCCCAATCGGCTTTTCCGCTGTAACCTTGAAGAGTGGTTCTTCCGTGAACGGCAATGGCTTTTGCGCCCGCTCTTTCAACAGCACGGGCAAGTTTATCGGCACAAAAAGAATCCCAACCGAGCCTCATTTTCACGGTTACGGGTTTATCCGTTGCATTTACGCAAGCGGAAACTATATCTTCCGCAAGGGGAATGTTTTTCATTAAAGCACTGCCCTCGCCGTTGGATACAATCTTTTTTGCGGGGCAACCCATATTTATATCGAAAAAATCAAAATTTTCAAAACAGGGCAAAGACAGTTGACTTGCCATTATTTCGGGGGAAGAACCGAAAATCTGCGCCGCTTCGGGACGGTGTCCCGACGGTTTAAGTAAGTCGGAAGTGTTTTCACTGCCGTAGAGAAGACCTTTTGCGCTTACCATTTCCGTTACCGTGATATCCGCACCGAATCGGGCGCATATATTGCGGAACACGGGATCGGTTACGCCTGCCATAGGTCCTAAAACAAGAAGTTTTTTTGAATTCATAAATTTACCATTTCACATTTTCCGTTTTTGAATACGGAAACGTATTTAAATCCGCAGGAAACCAAAACGTCATAGGCTTTCCTGATATTTTTTCCCGTTTCGGAATGGGAACCTACGGTTATTATTTCGCCGTTTAGTTCACGGTATCGCTTTAAAATGCAGGAAGAGGGCAGAGGTGAAGAAAACGTGTCGAAACCGGATGCGTTTACTTCAAGTCCTTTTCCCGTAAAAACAAGGCGCATAAGTATACTGTCCAAAATATCGGGAAATTCCCTGTAAAGCAATAGGGGGGAGGGGTAATAATTATTTAAACTAACCTGTGACGGTGCGGAAATCACCGAGTAATCGTAGGAAGCGTCAAGTGAATCGAAAACCTTTTCCAAGTATGCAAGATAAGCGGAATTACGGGTTTGTGAAGTATAGTATGACAATTCGCTTAACGGTATTCCGTTGACGGTTTTTACGGTGTTTACCGTGTAATCGGAATTTACGGAAGCACAGAGCAAAGCGTAGCGTTCGTGAGTAGAGTATTCAAAGGCAATTTCGGTGCCGACGTAAATACCGTCTTTTTTCTTTACTTTGTTTTCCAGCCGTTCGTCAATGCTTTCCACAAAACAAAATCCGGTAAGTCCGGATTTTGCATTTATAATTTTTTTGTCCGTATGGGGAAGTGCAAAACTGTCAAACATACTAACCTCACTTTACGGGTGACCAATCCCACTTTTCGCAGGCTTCAAGCCATATTCCGTCGTCAATCGGGTGTGTGCACGCATTTCTTTCATTGGCAAGACCGAACACGAAACGGGCAAAGGAAATTATGTATATTTGCCCCGTACTCATTTCTTTATAGGAAATTTTGCCCCAAACGGAATTGTCCCAAAGATTTCTGTCGGTATATTCTTTTTTTATCTTTTCGCCCGAATAGTGAACGTGATTTAATTCAAATGAAAACTGATTTGTCACGTTTAATAAGGCATAATCCGCCCTAAACGGCTCTCCCATTTGGCTCAGTCCCACCGAACCGGGATTAAGCACAAGTCTATCCCCGAAAATGCGGGCGTATTGGCAATGATTGTGACCGCAAAGCAATATGGGTTCTTCTATTGAATCAAGGCATTCCGTAAGCCTTTTTGGATTGTTAGGATAAAGCAATTCCCGAACGGCAAAAGGTGAACCGTGAACCGTTCTTACGGAATAGGGGTGCTTTAAACTTCTCTGCGAGGGAAAAGTTTTAATAAAATCCCGAAGACCGTCATCCAAATAGGAAAAGGAGTCTCGCATAAATTTCCATTGCAAAGCGGTTTGTGTTTCGGTAAAACCGTCAAAATGTTGCAGTGCCAATTCTTCTCGGTTGCCTGCAATGATAATAGCGCCGATTTCTTTAAGTCGCCTGAGAACTTTGTCGGGGCAGGGACCGTCACCGATACTGTCGCCCAAAACGAGTATTTTATCGTATCTGCTTTTAGGCACGGAGTTTAAAACCGCATCGAGAGCAACGTTGTTGCCGTGAATATCTGATAGTACAAGGTATCTCAATTTTCCGTCTCCAAAGAGCGAATTTCCGAAAAAGGATATATAATGCAACGTGCCTTGCCGATTATAAGTTTTTTGCTTATGGGACCGATATAACTTTTACGACTGTCGGTGGAATTATTGCGGTTATCGCCCATTACGAATACCGAACCGTCGGGTACGGTAACTTCCGCCATATCTTCTCTCGGAGCGGAATAAATATAGTCTTCCGGCAGGGGAACATCGTTAATGTACACCTTTCCGTCCTGAACACGCACTCTTTCTCCGCCCAAAGCGATAACACGCTTAACGTAGTTATCGGGATACATTTCGGAGGGATATTTGCAAACGATTATGTCCCCACGCTCAATTTCGCCCAAGTAATAGGAGTAACGGGTAACGAATATTTTTTCGCCCGTTTGGAGCGTAGGTTGCATACTCGGACCGTTTACCGTTGCGAAAACAAATACGAAACTACGCAGTAAAAGTGCGATGAGCAAAGCGATTAAAAGAGTTGCCGTCATACTGAGAATATCCTTGATCTTCCGTGCTTTACGGGGATTTCTGTCGGAGGGAAGCGCTAAACGATAGCGTACACGGTCACCGCTTTTAGC
>CAZBLS010000035.1:0-16922 GCA_964492705.1 uncultured Oscillospiraceae bacterium
ATGTAACTGAGTTTCCATATAACCGGATATCCAGTTAGACATTGCGTTTTCCGCACAGCCTCCGAAGAAAATACACGCAACGCATAATGCGATACCGAGAATTTTTTTGCCGGATGATCCGTTTTCCCGTGCAGATGCGTCATTGCTTAAAGCAGGTATCGGTGATTTCATAAACAAGACCGATGCTGTAATGGGTAATACGGCAAAAAACAATGTAATATACGCCCAATTTTCGGCACCGAAAATTTTAATAAACAGTGTTCCGACCACAACAACGGATAACACACCGAATGCATATAATGAATGCAGTGTGCTCATATCTTTTTGTGAATTATCTGACGGTATCGCCGCCACAATAGGGCTTAACAATACTTCGGACAGCCCTGCCGAAACGGAGAATATGACCGTACCTATTAGCAATCCGATATAGGCGTAATCAGGTGCTACCGTGGGAAATAATGCATAGATTGCCAACCCCAACGATGTGATAAGCGGCATAACTTTTACAATTTTCGAAACATTGAATTTTGCGGAAAATAAAGAAAAAATCAAATCAATCGCAAACTGAGTGCAAAAATTAACCAATACCAATGTGCCGAGCAATGTCCACGAAATGTTATACATATTGTGAAATGTAACAAACAGCAAAGGTGGCAACGAAAAAATCGATGACATAGTAAAATATGCAGTATAACACGCAAATTTTGTTCTTCTGTATTTTACCGTCTCCATATGAATATCTCCTATATTACAGTTTTACCGTTTCTGTTTTTTGATTTGTAAACCACTGCGCTTCAAATCCCGTGAATTTTAAAATGCAGTAATCGGGATCTGTAACGCCTTTTTTATAAAATCTTGTGAAAAACGGTTTCCAAAAGCGTTGCTTTGTGGGCCGGTCAGTAAGTACCGTCATATCGCCTTTGATTTCAACGCCGGAAAAACTTCTGCCTTTTTCTGAAAAATAAACACAAGCCTTTGAATTGGCACGGTAATGTGCTACCTTTCTTGAAGACGTGTATGTGGCAAAATATATGTCGTTACCGTCTATCAGCAGAGGCTGAATTAAAGCCCGTGTTGCAGGATAACCGTCTTCACCGACAGACGAAATTACAGATGTTTTCTGCCGTGCAATAAATTCGTAAATACCTTCTTCGGTCATAGTGGAGTTCTCCTTATTTGTGAAAAATTCCGTTTTTCGGATATAGGCGATTGCTTATTTTTTTGCGTAATTGTTTTTGCGTAACAGATCAACATATCTTTTAACGTCAAGTTTTTACGCTGCAAGTTAACCTACATTAACCATTATAGTTTAGTCGCATTAACGTGTCAACGGATTTCTGCTGTATTCCGTCTTATCCTTGAAAATTTTCGGAATACAATATATTCCTTTCACAAAAACCACAAAAAACCGTGGATAAGTTTTTACATATATGATATAATTGAAATCGAGTAATATATTTATCGAAAGGAACGGTTGATATGGCAAAAAGCGGTAAACTTTATTTGGTGGGGAATGCACATTTGGATCCTGTTTGGCAGTGGCGTTGGCAAGAGGGGAGTATGGAAGCAAAAGCGACAGTGCGTTCAGCTCTTGACAGGATGAAAGAATTTCCCGAGTTCAGATTCGTATGTTCTTCGGCATCGGTGTACAAATGGATAGAAGAATTTGACGGCGAAATGTTCGAAGAAATAAAGGAACGTATAAACGAAGGACGGTTTATAATCGTCGGAGGGTGGTTCGTTCAGCCCGATTGCAATATGCCCTCGGGCGAAGCGTTTGCCCGTCAAAGCCTGTATTCGCAGCGGTATTTTAAGGAAAAGTTCGGTAAAACCGCCACGGTAGGCTATAACGTTGACAGTTTCGGGCACTGTGCCACCTTGCCCAAAATACTTAAAGAAAGCGGTATGGATTCTTATATATTTATGCGCCCCTCGCCTGTGGAAAAAAGTATGGAAAGCGACGTTTTTACGTGGATTTCCGATGACGGCTCTTCCGTAACGGCTTACCGCATTTTGGACCCTTACTGTTTTAAATTCGGTCTTGTCGAAGAACTTGAAGACAGAATTGCGTATTTGGAAAAAAATTCAAAGACCGATTTGCCCATATTGCCGATTTTCTACGGAGTGGGAAATCACGGAGGAGGTCCTACGGTAAAAAATCTTGAGATCCTGCGTGAGTATGCAAAAAAACATCCCGATAAAAAACTTATATATTCAGATTTGTCGGATTTCTTTTGCGATGTTGTGAAAAACAGAATTCCCGAATACAGGGGTGATTTACAGCATCACGCAAGCGGATGTTATTCTGCCGTTTCCGAAATTAAAAACGGTATTCGCCGTGCCGAAACTTCGCTTATTGCCGCAGAAAGTTACAATGCTCTTGCAGTACTGCTTTGCGGAAAACCGTACCGAAATTCCAAATTCAGAGAAGCGTGGGATAACGTTTGTTTCTGCCATTTTCACGACGTAATGGGTGGTTGTTCCATTAAAGAGGCTTACGGGGATTCCGAAAATATGTTGGGTATGGCGAAAAACATTGCCGCCGTTGAAGAGAACAACGCTTTGCAATCCGTATCTTGGAAAATCGATACGCAAGACCGCACATTCGGTCAGCCTGTCGTGATTTTTAACAGTCACGGCTTTGATGGGGAGCAACTTGTGCAAATAAACGGTCAGTTTAATACCGTAAAAGATCATAGCGGAAATACCGTGGATTCGCAACTTGTTTATTCGACCGTAAACGAATGTTACCGCAGACAGGATACGCTGTTTAAAGCAAAAGTTCCGTCATTGGGGTATTCGGTTTATTACGTAAGCAATATTGAAGAACCGTCGGGTAGTGTACAGGAGGACGGTAATGCGTTGCGTGCGGTGCAGTATACGGGTGCAAGAGGCGCAAACAATCATAACGGCACGGTTTTGGAAAATGAGTTTTTGTCGCTTCGCTTTGAAAACTACACCGGATATATAACTTCGTATTTTGACAAACAGGCACAAAAAGAACTTATTGGCGACAGAGCGTGTGTTCCCGTTGTTATAGACGAATATTATCACGATACTTGGAGCCATTTTAAAAACTTCTTTACTGACGAAATGGCACGGTTTTCCGATGCCGAAGTGACGGTTACCGAAAACGGCAAATTAAGGGCAACCGTTAAGGTGGTCAGCCGTTATAATAATTCGAAAATCACGCAGTATTTTTCTTTGGTAAAGGGAGACAACAAACTTTACGTGACTGCCAAGGCGGATTGGCACGAAAAACACAAGATGCTTAAAATCAAATGGCCTATGGCAGTTGAAAATCCAAGTGCATTTTATGAAATCCCCTTTGGAATAATCAGGCGTCCTGCCGACGGAGAGGAAGAATGCGGATTAAACTTTACCGCGGTTAAAGGGGAAATGGGCGGTTTTGCCCTTGTGAATAATAACACATACAGTTCAAGCGTAAAAGACGGCACAATCTACCATACGCTGTTGCGTTCGCCCATATACGGCGATCACGGCGGACCACGTACCGACGAAAGCGAATTTACTTCACAGGGCGAACACGTTTTCAAATATATTATGATGCCGATCTCCGATTCTTGGTCCGAAGTTGTTAAATGCGGTAAGTTGCTCAATAAAGAATTTACCAATATAATGGATACTTGGCATAAGGGTAATTTAAGCAATAAGCCTTATTCGGCAGTTTCAACCGATTGCGATAACATTATCATCAGTGCAATAAAGCGCAGTGAAGACAATACCGGTACGGTTGTTCGCATTTACGAAACCGAGGGAAAAACAACGCCGTTTTCCGTAACGGGCGATATATTGCCCTGCACGGTTACGGATACGGTTTCACCTTGGCAAGTTAAAACGTATTTTTGTAAAGACGGCAGTAACATCTGGGAAAACGTCCTGTTCACCGAATACGAAAAAGACAGAAAATAAATTGCTTCAAAAAAACCGCATACTTATCAAGGAAAGATATGTATGCGGTTTTCGCTTTTTTGGGGGGATTTGAAAGTCCCGCCGGCTGTAATGCGATAAAACAAATGCGGTAGACGGAGTTTTTGGGAAAAAAGAAAATTTTACCGAAAAATCCCGATAAAGGCAAGGAAATGCTTTTGTCGGGATTTTGAAAAAATCTTTTTTTATTGCGCTTTGCTTTTATATAAATTATGCAGTAGCCTTTGGGTTGTACAAAGACGCACTTTGATTGCACTTTGTTTTATGCAAATTACGCCGTGAATTTTGTGCAAGTATATTGGTTGCGTATTATTCTTCTGCGTAAATTACGGTCAGGTTAGGATGCAATTGAAGTATGGATGCGGGGATTTTCGGGGTAACGGGGCCGAAAAACGCTTCTTCCACAATGGCTTTTTTGTTTTTGCCGTTGGCGACAAGGAGCACGCTTTTTGCCTGCATAATGGCGCCCATACCCATTGTGATTGCCTGACGGGGAACTTCGTCGCTTGATGTGAAGAAACGGGCATTTGCTTCGATGGTGGAGGGGTGCAAGTCAACAATATGGGTCTCTTTAACGAAGACTTCGTCAGGTTCGTTGAAGCCGATATGACCGTCAAGACCGATTCCCAAAAGTTGCAGGTCGATTCCGCCGAAATCGCCGATGCGCTCATCGTAAGCACGGCATTCGCTTTCAACGTCGGTGGCTTTGCCGTTGGGAACGTAAGTATTCTCTTTGTTTATGTTTACACGGTCGAAAAGGTGGTGATTCATAAAATAACGGTAGCTTTGGTCGTTGGTGCCGTCAAGAGAAACATATTCGTCCAAGTTTATTGAGCGAACGCAGGAAAAATCAAGGTCGCCGTTGTTGTAACGCTCGGTAAGACAGTCGTAAATGCCCTCGGGAGTGGAACCGGTTGCAAGGCCGAGTACACAATTGGGTTTCATAACTATCTGCGCCGAAATAATATTCGCAGCCTGTCTGCTCATTTGTTCGTAGTTTTTTACTTTTATAAATTTCATATTATACCCTCCGTTTTTTGTTTGCCTGTCTGTCGGTTCCGTATGACTGATACTGCATTTTTTCGGCATAACAGGCTGTTTTTAAAATAAAGTTTTCCTCCGTTTTTTTGCGGAGGAAAAGGGAAATCGCAAAATGCGAGATTACTTCATATAGTTCTTGTGGAGGAAATCGGAACTCATTTTAAGGCTCTCGAAGATGTCCTTATCGGAGGAGTCCTGCTCAACCACATAGTACTTAACGTTGGCTTTTTCGGCTTCCTCGATAATGCCGTCCCAATACAGGTTACCGTAGCCGATTTCGCTGTAAGCGGTGCGGAACCAATCGTTGCGGTCGTCTTTCTTCATATCTTTAAGGTGAAGAATATCGATTCTGTCTTTAAGTTTGCTTATCCAATATCTAACGTCTCCTCCGCCGTTTTGAACCCAATAAGTATCAAGGCAGATAGTACCTACTTCGGGGTCAAGACCGTCGCAGATCATCTCAAAAGCGGTTTTGCCGTTTTCAAGACGGAAAAATTCGTGACTGTGGTGGTGGAAAGAGAAATGCATACCGTGGGGTTTAAGGTTAGCGCAAACCTGATTCATAAGAGCAATCTTTTCTTCCGCATCGGCAACGGTCATCATTTGACCTGCACCGCCGATACCCATATCGTTGCAGGAAAACAGTTGCTGTATGTGCAATGCTTCGTCAAAATTATTGAGCATACGGTCAAAGTTCTCGTGAGTACCTACGATCTCAATATTTTCTTCTTTGGCAATTTGAGCAAACTCCTCATATGAAATCGCACAGCCTGCGGTTTGAGCCTGATCGTAACCCAAATCTTTAAGCCTTTTGAAAGTTTGACGGATTTCTTCGGGAGTATTCATAAAATCACGCACGGTATAAAGTTGAACGCCTAATTTGTTAAACATTGTAGTCACCTCATAATTTAAGTTGTACGTACTTTTGTACGACTATATGATACCTCTTTTTGCATTTTTTTGCAAGTGTAAAATGCATTTTTAAGGACTCTTTTTATAAAAATGCGGAATTATTTGAAAATAATTTCAAGTACTGTATTTGCGCCGATGATATTTTTAAATTCCGTTTCTTCGTAAATCCTGTCTTCGCTTATCTCACGGCAGGAAACTGTTTTGCCGATATTAAGTGACAGGGGAATCGATACACTGTTGGTATTTGATATCACCATACAGAAATCGTCTTCGCCCTTTGCGCAAACGGCATATACGCCTTTTTCGTTTAAATCGGTTTTTATTTGATTTTTGCGGATGAAGAGTTCGTTAAACGCTTTAAAACCGTAATAAAGTTTAAACGGCTCGTGGGTAAGGGGGTTGAACAGACCGCCGTACATACTTATGCCCAAGCGTGCATCGTAGAATGCCGCCGTGTCAACGGGAAGATTCTGTAAGGCAAGAAGAATTGCCGTATTTACCGCACAGTGGTGCGCACTGCCTCTTTCCTGCGGAGAACAGTGCCATTCGTTAAGGGAAGTTTCGGTATTTACAAAGCCCTCCTCGTCAAGGCGTTTTCTCGCATATTCGGCGCACACGGAAATCTCTTCGGGACCGTTATAGTTGTGCCACGAAAAGAAATCAAAGGGCGAACCGGTTTTCTTCACAAAGGTCAAAAAGCGGTTAAAATAGTCGATATAATATTGGGAACAGTCGTAGAAGTCGTTGTCCTTTTCAATATAGAGTCCCAAGAAACCGCAACTTCCGTAACCGCCGATTTTTATATCGGGGAAACGCTCTTTAAGGTACTTGGAAGCGGTTTCGTAAAGTTCAAAATACTGTTCGTCCGTGCCCAACCACATTTGATTGAGAAATTTTTTATTGTCGCTGTTGTCGGGTTCGTTCCAAATTTCCCAGTAGCGGATGCCGTAATGATAGCCGTTTGCCCAACCGCAGTTGTAGTGGCGGATAATGCCCTCGCAAATTCTTGCCCACTGCAAATTGTCTTTCGGGGGATAAATATTGTACGCCTTTACGTAGGCATAGTTTTCTATGGTAACGCCCAATCGAAAAATAGGTTCCACGCCGTTTTCGGCTAACGCTTCCATAAGTTTGTCGGTAAAGGCGAAATCGTAGGAATTGGGGTCATAGGGGTTTGCGTTGAAATCGGGGAAAACAAAGGGGATATCCACAAAACCTCCGCCGGAAATAAATGCGCCTACGTCGTGCAGACGGGAAAATGGAATGCCGGCATCTTTAAGGTAATGAAAATATGAAAAGTCCATAAAATACATAGGCGGTTTGCCTACGCCGTGAATAGGTTTGATCTTTCCGCAAATTTCATTTGTTACGCTGAGGTCCATAATAAATCTCCTTTCCGTATTCTCGGTTTTTGTTGCCGGTTCACATACGTGTTTTTGCTTTTGACACGAAAGTGCAACGTTCTCGGGAAAACCGATTTGTGCGCTTTTCGGGCAAGATAAAAACGTTTTTTGCTGAGCGAAAACAGCGTTTGAATCCGCTAATCCTTTTTATTGTTAAGGAAATTGTGTTTAAGGTATATTACACAGATAACGGTAAATATAACGGATATCGCCGACAGGATCTGCTGAGGATAAATTCCCATACTTTGTGCGAGGGGTGCTATAAAAGTAAGTATAGCACTTGCGATAAGGGTGGCAACAAATCCTGCGCTTCCCGATAAACATTGCGTAATGGCAAAGGCATCTGAACGAAGCTCCATAGGAGAAACGTCAAACACAAGGTTTGTGCAGGACGAGTTTATGATTGCCATAGCGATACCGAAGAATATATAGTAGAGGGCGAAGCAAACAGTGCCTGTTTTTTCGTTGGCAAATACTACGGAAAGGAAAGAAGCAATGCCGAATAAAAATCCGAATACAAGCGTTTTTGCAAATCCCTTTTTATCGGCATATGCGCCGAATATGGGTAAGAAGACTATTCTTGAAAGGCTTCCCAGAGCCGCAAGGATCTGCGCTTTCGTCATTGAAAATTCGAGGTCGTTTACTTGGAACGTGCCGTAGAAAGGAAATGAAAGGTAATGTGCGATGTTCCAAAATACGAACAGTATGGCAACGGAAATGACTTTCTTGTTTTTAAATACCGCACCGAAATCGGTTTTCCTGTCGATGTGAGAGGAAGTATCGGGTTCGGGGGAGAGCACAAGAGTTAAGGTGTGCAACAGGGTAAGAGAAAGCATCGTGCATCCGCAAATAAGGAAAGCACCGTTCAAATCGCCTTTTTGCGTGTAACTGTCAACAACGTTGCCCATTATGATGGGGTAGATTATACCTGCTATAAGTGATATTATCTCTTTTACGGCTGTGAACTTGCCCCTTTTGCGGTCGCTTACAAGGGACATCAGCCATACGATCTTTTTGGGCTGGATAACATTATAAATTATATATGCCGAAATAATAACGGTAACGAATATTGCCGGTTTAACCGAAGAGTCAATATCCAAAATGGGTATGGCATAAAGGAATGCAAAAAGAAGTTGGTTTACTATGCTCATTATCACAACAAGCGTTTTCTTTTTGCCTATGCGTATAAAAATTGAGAAGAGCTGAAATAGACAGCCGAGAGAAATAATTGAGGATATTATTCCCGTAAGTCCGTCGGAAATGCCCAAACTTGTGCTTATACGGGCAAGGAACGCCCCTTGAACAAGCAATGCGATAAGATATTCGAACATTGCCTGCAAAATGCTCATTACCCGACCTCGGGCGTAGGCTTTGCTTTCTGTAAGGTCTGTGTTTTCCATAAAAT
The DNA here is from genome assembly GCA_964492705.1 of uncultured Oscillospiraceae bacterium. Lineage (GTDB taxonomy): Bacteria > Bacillota > Clostridia > Christensenellales > QALW01 > UMGS1322. The sequence goes on from CAZBLS010000035.1 coordinate 8,713, forward strand.
ACTCCTTAAATTAAGATGAAAATATGATGATATTATATCATTCATAAAAGATACAGTCAATAAAAACGGTGTCGAAATTTTGCCTAAAATTCAAAAAACATAAGGTTTTTGACGTGTTCGTACAGGATTGTATTGCGAAAAAGGAGAAAAAATGATACAATAGAATGGGTGAATAAAATGATTGAAATAAAGAATATGCGCATTGCCGTCACGGACGGCGAAAATAAAATAAAAACTTCCGTGGCAAAAAAACTGCGGATAAGAGAAGATGAAGTAGAAGAAATACGCTTTTTGCGTAAGTCTGTGGATGCAAGGAAGAAAAACGACGTGTTTTATTCCTGTAATGTTGCGGTTAAAATAACGGGGAACGAAAACAGTGCCGTAAAAAGATGTGAGGGGGCAAGCATATATGTTCCGCCTAAACCTTATGTTATACAAAAGGCAAGCAAAAAGGATGAAAAACGGCCCGTAGTGCTTGGGGCGGGTCCTGCCGGACTTTTTGCGACACTTACCCTTGCACGTTCGGGGCTTGCACCTATCCTGTGCGAAAGAGGTGCGGATGCTGATGAAAGATTGCGTGCCATAGACAGGTTTTTCAAGGACGGCGTTTTGGACAGGAAAAGCAACGTGCAGTTCGGCGAGGGAGGAGCAGGCACGTTTTCGGACGGCAAACTCACTACCAATATAAAAGACCCCCGTTGCGGATACGTACTTGAAAATTTTGTTTCTTTCGGTGCACCGCAGGAAATACTGTATTTGGCAAAACCTCATTTGGGCACGGATAATCTTTGCGATATTGTAAAAAATATCAGGCGTGAAATAATCGCTTGCGGAGGAGAAGTGCGTTTTTATTCCCAAATAACCGATATCTATACGAAAAACGGCATTCTTTGCGGAGTGGAGGTAAACAAAAAAGAACGGATAGATTGCGATAAACTTGTGCTTGCTTCGGGGCACAGCGCAAGAGATGTTTTCGAAATGATGAAAAAACACGGTGTTAAAATGGAGCGCAAACCATTTTCGGTAGGCGTTAGAGTGGAACACAGGCAGGAAGATATAAGCAAAAGTCAGTACGGTGAATTTTATAAATTCTTACCTCCTGCGGACTATAAACTTTCCTGTCACTTGCCCTCGGGCAGAGGCGTGTATACATTTTGTATGTGCCCGGGCGGTCAGGTGGTGGCGGCATCAAGCGAAGAAGATTTGCTTGTGGTAAACGGTATGAGTAATTTCGCACGTAACGGCGAAAATGCAAATTCGGCACTTTTGTGCGACGTTACGCCCGAGGATTTTCCCACGGACGACGTGCTTTCGGGCATAGATTTTCAGCAGGAATACGAAAGACGGGCGTTTATTGCAGGTGGCGGAAATTATACCGCACCTGTGCAGAAGATGGGCGATTTTCTGTCGGGAAAAGCATCGGATAAAGGCGGAAAGATAAAGCCCACGTATCCTCTCGGAGTAAAATGGTGCGACCTTAAAGACGTATTGCCCGACTTTTGCTACCGTTCACTTAAAGAAGCAATACCGCTGTTTGACCGTAAACTTCACGGCTTTGCCGATGAGGATGCGGTACTTACGGGCATAGAAACACGGTCGTCTTCACCGGTAAGAATTCTGCGCGATACGGAGTCTTTCCAAGCCTCCGTTAAGGGAATATACCCTTGCGGAGAGGGGGCTGGATATGCGGGAGGCATAACTTCGGCGGCGGTTGACGGAATACGGGTTGCGGAAAAAATAATAGAAGAGTTTGTTTAGTTTCGGAGTTGAATATGAAAAAGTTCTTGCGGTTTTTAATAAAGTTCCTCACCGTTACGGTGGGTTGTATATGCTACGGTGCAGGCGTAGCACTGTTTTTGGATCCCAACAACATAATTACAGGGGGATTTACGGGTATTTCAATGATATTAAGTCGTTTTATCCCCGTAAATACCGGTATTATTATTCTTGCACTGAACGTGCCCGTATTTATTTTGGGAATAATAGTTTTCGGCAAAAAATTCGCACTGTCCACAGGCTATGCCACGTGCCTTTCATCGTTGACCATAACTTTTTTCGAAAAGATATTTGCGAACAGCCTCCCCTTTACCGATGACAAACTGCTTTCGGGAATCGTAGGCTGTACCGTGCTTTCAACGGGGCTTGCCCTTGTATTCAGGGGCGGAGCCACCACAGGCGGAGCGGATGTTATAGTTAAACTGTTAAAGAAGAAACTTAGGCATATTGCCACGGGAAGAATAATTCTTCTGCTTGACGGCACCGTGGTTGCGGTATCGGCAATAGTGTTCGGCGATATAGTGCCGGCGCTTTATGCGGCGATCTCCATTGCCGTTGGAAATACGGTGTTCGATAAGATACTTTACGGCTTCGATGAAGCGAAATTGGTGTACGTTATAAGTTCCTGCCCCGATAAGGTGGCAAAGAGAATACTTGAAGAAGTGGCTGCCGGAGTTACTTATCTTGACGGCAAAGGCGGATTTACGGGGGAAGACAAAAAAGTACTGCTTATAGCGGCAAAAAAACAGCTTTTCCCAAAAATAAAAGATACGGTAAAAGCGGAAGACGAGGGTGCGTTTATGATAGTGACCTCGGCAAGTGAAGTTTTCGGCGAGGGATTTAAAGAAACTTCGTCAAGTGCGGAAATATAAAAAACGAACGTCCCGTTCATAAACGGGACGTTTTTTTTAATATTTTACTTTACGGCTGTATGAATATTTGATATAATTTATAAAAAGAAAAGCCTCACACAGGAGACTTTATTTTCACCGCTACGGGTGAAATCGGCATAGCCGTGATTTTGCATAAGCGTATTTGAACTTTGCAATGTAAATTCAGACGGTAATCTGAACACGATTATTATAACGTGTTCGGGAAAAATTGTCAATATATTTTTCGGAGGATGCTATGAAATACGGAAAAAAGAACGGAAATAATCTTCAAACGGGCAACGGATGCTATTATGTGGGGCTTGATATCGGCACAAATTCAGTTGGTTGGGCGGCAACCGACAGCGATTACGGCTTGCTTAAATATAAGGGTAAGTCTATGTGGGGAAGCAGACTTTTCGAAGAGGCAAAATCCGCACAGGATCGGAGGGGTTACCGCACGGCAAGACGGCGCTTGCAAAGACAGCAGTACAGGCTTAAAATACTTGAAGATATTTTCAATGATGAGATAGCAAAAGTCGATCCCACTTTTTTTCTGCGCCTTAAAGAAAGCAATCTTTGCTTCGAAGACAGGACGGTAAAGTCAAAATATCCTCTGTTTAACGATGAAAACTATACGGATAAGGACTATATGCGCAAGCCCCCTGATGAGGCATCCGAGAAGTATCCGAAAGGGTATCCCACGGCGTACCATTTGAGAAAGGAACTTATTTCTTCAAAAGAACCTCACGATGTGCGTCTTGTGTTCCTTGCACTGCACCATATACTTAAAAGCAGAGGACATTTTCTCTTTGAGGGTGACGGTGAGCCTGAAAAGACAGAAGATGCCTTGGCAGAATTAAACGGAACACTTGAAGATATTTACGGCGTAAGTTTCGGGGAAAAGACGGAGAAACTTACAGAAATTCTCGAAAATGCAAAAAAACGTATAGGCGAAAAAGAAAAGGAGATTAAAGATTTAACAGTCGGGCAGGCGGAAGAAAAAACGGACGAAGACCGACAGACGGTGAATTTGCAAAAACTTGCCTGTTTCATTGCGGGTAAAAAGGTAAAGTTTTCCGATATTTTCAACAAAGAAGATGATAAAGACGGAGTATCTTTAAAAGAAGATATCGGGGAGAAGATAGAAAAGCTAAGCGAAGACGAACAAGAGGTAATTTTAAAGGCACAACGGGTGTATAATGCAGTTGTACTCGGTAAAATGTGCAATGGAAAAGAATATATAAGCGTAGCCAAAGTTGATCAGTTTGACGTGAACGAAAAAGACCTTAAAAAGTTAAAACTTTACGTAAAAGAAAACTGCCTCGAAAAATACAAAAAGATATTTTGCGAAAAAGGAAAAGTTGAAGAGAGCGAGGACGGTAACGGAGAAAGAAGCGGTAAAAAGAAAAGTCTTAATAATTTTGCCGAATACAGCAGACGTACGGTGGAAAGCGGAGAAAGTACCTGCACACAAGAGGATTTTTGTAATTTCTTAAAGAAAGAACTTAAAGATATGAAAGACGATCCCGGCTACAAGGATATTTGGGCGAAGATCGAGGACGGTACTTTCTACACTAAATTAAAGGGAACCGAAAACGGCAGTATTCCCTATCAATTACATAGAAGCGAACTTAAAAAGATACTTGAAAATGCGTCGGAATATCTTGATTTCCTTAATGAAAAAGACAGTGACGGGTATACCGCAAAGGAAAAGATAGAATCGACATTTGAATTTAAGATACCCTATTTCGTAGGACCCCTTTACAGGCAAGAGGGTAACAGCAATGCTTGGATTGAAAAGAAAAGCGGAAAGGAAAACAGGAAAATACTTCCGTGGACTTTTGATGAGGTTGTGGATAAAGAAAAGTGTATGGACAGTTTTATGAAGAACCTTATAGGCAAGTGCACCTATACGGGTGAACAGGTACTGCCCAAAGAGTCCCTTTTGTACAGTGAATTTATGCTTTTAAATACGTTAAACGGGGTAAAAGTTCAAGGTAAAAAACTCGGCGAAATAAACGTAAACGCCAAGGAAGAACTGATAGAAGAACTTTTCAAAAACGGCAATAAAAAGGTCGGCAGAAAGGAAATAGCAAACTTTATAAGCGGAAAATACGGAATAGAAAACGTAACGTCGGAAGACGTAGAGGGCATTGACGGCACCGTTAAAACAAAACTTGTATCGTATAACGATTTCAGGGGATTTATAAAATCGGGAAAACTCAGCACAGATGAAGTCGAGGATATTATAGAGCGCATTACGGTCTTCGGTGACGAAAAGAAAATGCTTCGCAAAAAACTGACGGAAGATTTTAAAACTCTTACGGCGGATGAAGTACAGAAAATAAGCAGGCTTAAATACAAAGATTGGGGAAATCTTTCGAAAAAATTCCTTGCGGGAATAAAAGCGGAAGAGGACGGAGAACAGGTATGTATAATCGGCAAGTTAAGGAGTACCGATTTTACACTTATGGAACTGCTTAACGGCGAAAACGAAAGAAAATATCATTTTGCGGAGCAGTCACGTAAAATAAAGCAGACGGCGGAGGAAGACTTGACGGTTAATGAAATCGTTGACGGAATGTACGCTTCGCCAGTGCTCAAACGGAGTATAAAGCAGGCACTTCGTATAGTAGATGAAATTGCGGATATTCGCAAAGGTGCGCCTGCAAAAATATTCGTGGAAACAGCAAGAGGCGGCGGAGAAAAAGGCAAACGGGAGGATAGTCGTAAGGATAAACTTATCAAACTGTACGAAACGTGCAGAGAAGATTCGGAGATGTTCAATCAGGTTGTATATGACCGCCTGCAAGGGGAAAGTGACAGAAATCTGCGCAAGGATGCACTGTATCTGTACTATACTCAATTCGGAAAATGTATGTACACGGGAGAAATAATTGATATTACGCAACTTAACAATACCGATTATTGCGATATCGATCATATTTATGCCCGTTCCATAATACGTGACGACAGTATAGAAAACAGGGTGCTTGTAAAATCGGGCGTGAACAGAACGAAAGGAAACAAAAATCTTGATCCGGCAATTCGGATAAAAATGCGCGATTATTGGAAAGCCTTGAAAGAAAAAGGTCTTATAGGTGAAAAAAAGTTTCAACGTTTAATGAAAGACATCAACGATGAAGATACTGAAAAATTTGTAAACAGGCAACTTACGGCAACACAGCAGTCCACCAAGTACGTTATCGAACTGCTTAAATTGCTCTACCCCAACACCGAGATAGTTTACTCAAAGGCAGGAAACGTGTCGGAGTTCAGGCAAAAGTTCGACTTGCTTAAATGCCGTGACGTAAACGATTTGCACCACGCAAAGGATGCGTACCTAAATATTGTTGTGGGCAACGTGTACAACGTAAAGTTCACAAAAAATTGGCGTAGGGGTAATGAGTACAGTTTGAAAACAGAGACTGTTTTCGGAAAAAATGAGAGTAGCATAATAAAAGGCGTGTGGAACGGAGAAGAAACGCTTGAAAAGGTGAAAAACACCGTAAGGAAAAACGATGTACTTGTAACACGTATGGCGCACGAAACAAAGGGACAACTGTATAAAGTTACGGTCAAGCCAAAAGGAAAGGGACAACTTGAAACAAAGCGCGGCAGAGACAGAGAAAAGTACGGCGGATACGATAAAATTGCCGGTGCATATTTTACTGCGGTGGAACATACGGACAAAAACAAACGTACCGTTACGCTTGAACCTGTGTATATTTACAATAAGTCTCTTTATGAAAAAGACCCCGAAAAATATTGCAGGGAAGTTCTTGGCTTGTGCGAACCTAAAATTCTGTGCAAAAAGATACTTATGCATTCCTTGCTTGAATTGGACGGAAAAAAGATGTATGTAACGGGAAGGCAGGGGAAGCAGATAATTGGTTCGCACCCGTATCAACTTGTACTGAAATACGAAGATGAAAAGTATATAAAGCGTATGATAGAGTTTATAGGTATAAACGGAAAAAATACGGGAGAACCTATACAAAAACTTGAATTTGACGAGAAAACAAGGGAGCATGCTCCCGTAATAACAAAAGAGAAAAATATTGCGCTTTACAACTTGTTCTTGGAAAAACTGCAAAACAACGTATACGGTAAGTGGTTGGAACCCATATTCAAAACCTGCGAAAAGGGTCAGGAAACATTCGGGGAGTTAAATGAACTTGAACAGAGCAAAGTATTGGAACAAATTTTAAATACGTTTAAGTGTAATACAGTAACGGCGAATTTGAACGGTATAGGCGGAGCAAAAATAACAGGAAAAATTCGACCGACGAAAACCCTTTCAAACGGCAAAGGCAAAACCGCATACTTAATAAACCAATCGGTAACGGGACTGTTTGAGGAAAAGGTGGATCTGCTTAAAGCAAGGGAAGAAGCGGCAAGATGAGTTGGAGAGTTGTGGCGGTTACGAGTAACGCAAAACTCGACTATAAAATGGATTATCTTGTGGTGCGGACGGCGGAGAGCACAAAACGGGTGCATTTAAGCGAGATTTCGGTGCTTCTTGTGGAATCCACCGCCGTTTCCCTTACGGCATATCTGCTGTGCGAATTGGCAAAGCATAAGATTGACGTGATCTTCTGCGATGAAAAACGGCGTCCTTTGGGGTCGTTTGTGCCCTATTACGGCAGTCACGACACGAGTTTAAAGTTCCGTAACCAAATAAAGTGGGACGAAGAGATAAAAAAGACGGTGTGGGCGGAGATAGTCCGCAGTAAAATATGCGGACAAATGAACGTGCTTAAACAACGTGGAAAAGACGGTTGGCAACTTTTGCAGGGGTATATGACCGAGATAGAATCGGGAGATGCCACAAACCGAGAGGGGCACGCCGCAAAAGTATACTTTAATTCCCTGTTCGGCAACGAATTTTCACGCAGTGACGGCTGTGTGATCAACGATGCCTTGGATTACGGTTACGGTATTATTCTGTCCGCCTTTTGCCGTGAGACGGTGGCAAACGGATATTCAACGCAACTCGGTATATTTCACGATAATATTTTCAATAAATATAACTTGGCTTGCGATTTAATGGAACCGTTCAGACCTTTTGCGGATATGCTTGTTGCCGATTCCGACTTTAAAATTTTGGAACACGACGAAAAAATGCAGATAGTCAAATTGCTTAATATGTGGGTGAAAATCGACGGCAAAAAGCAAACGCTGTTAAATGCCGTAAAAATATTCACTTTAAGCGTATTCGACGCCATTGACGAAAGAGATATTTCTCTGCTTAAATTCCCCGATTATGAGTTACAGATTTATGAGGATGATAGTATTCTTTGATCTTCCCGTTGAAACCTTGCAACAGCGCAGGGACTATACACGTTTTAGAAAACACTTGATAAAAAGCGGTTTTATGATGATGCAGGAGTCGGTATACTGCAAAATCCTGCTTAATCAAACCCAGTACAACAGCATAAAAAAGAGCGTGTATGCCAACAGACCCGAAAGCGGACTTGTACAAATGCTTACGGTAACCGAAAAGCAGTTTTCAAAAATGGATTTTGTCGTTGGTGAAAACACGGGCGATATAATTACAAG
>CAZBLS010000036.1:0-16553 GCA_964492705.1 uncultured Oscillospiraceae bacterium
AACGGCAAGTTAAAAAGCCTGATTTTTCCTACAAACCGAAATACACGGGTTAGACGGCATACGGCAAAACAAGGAGCATTTTATCCGTGCTATACGGAAGTTTATGCAAATGAATACTTTAACCGCACCGTTGCTCAAAGAATTGATTGAGAAAATTGATGTCTATGAGGTAAAAGGTACGGGCAAAAACAGAATGCAGAGAATTGTTATATATTACCGCTTTGTGGGATATATAGAACTGCCGGAGGCAACACCGTCAAACAATTACAAAGCGGACACAGGAAAAGGCGTATCGGTGGAATATCTGCCGAAACCGCTGTCTGCATAACAAAAAAGAGCAAGGCACAACACCTTGCTCGGTACATAACGGATAAGTTGAAATGAAAGACAAAACAGTGCGAAAACAAAAAATCGAGTATTCATAAAGTCAAATCCTTTAAGAATACTCGATATGGTCGAGGCGACAGGATTTGAACCTGCGACCTCTGCGTCCCGAACGCAGCACTCTACCAAACTGAGCCACGCCTCGATCATACAACCATTAGTATACACAAAAAGGGATGTTTTGTCAATTAAAAAAGTTTGCAAATCGCAATTTTGCAAAGTGCGGTAAAAAGATTGTTTAAAGGCAGCATGAAAAATAAAGCGGGCGGAGGAAAAATGATAAAATCTGTTTTCGGTGATAATGCATTTAAGTTTGCTTTGGTAAATTGTATTTCCGAAAACGGGGAATTTGCCGAATGCTGTATATGAAAAAGCGCCGAAAAGGACTGTGACGGCGTAAAAAAACCGAGGACTTCGCCTCGGCTTTTGTTAAAAATTAAAGGTTTGCAAGCGTTGCCGAAAATCGGCGCAAGTGCGTAGCAAATTATTCTCCGAACACTACCGTGCCTACGGAATCGGCAGGCATCGGGATATAATAATACGTGCCGTTAAGGCAGTACTGTATCTGTACGCTCTTGGCTGTGGGGTTTACAAGAACAAGATGCGTCTTGCCGTCGGGGTTTTCGATAGCGCAACCTGTAACGGGGAATGCATTGGTTTGGGGGTATGCAAACATATCCGGACCTATGGGTGCTGTGGAAACGAGAGAGGTGTAAAGGGGATATATTTTGCTTTCTGGCGTTATGCAGGCAAAGTGGCGGAACGCTTTTGATTGACCGCTGTAAACCAGTGCACCGTCGGTGCTGTTATGGGTAACGAGACCTCCGCAGGTGAAAGGACCTACGTTGGGGAAGCCCTTTTCGTCAAGCATAAGGTTCCAACCGGTAAAGGAAGAATATCCGCAACCGAACGCCTTTGTCGCCATAAGCGTCCATTTGCACCAATCGGTGGCATAGTTGTCATAAAGACGGGGACCGCCCTCGGTAAAGTGAAGTTTAAGTGAGGGATATGCCTGCTTTAAGCACTCGGTTTCTTCAATGCAACCGCTGTAATAGTGGAAAGCGATGCCGTCGCAGGCATCTTCGAGTTCGGGAAATTCGTCAAAGCACCATCTTACTTTGGGTGCGCCTGCAAATGAATGATCGTGACACCATATTTCCGTTTTGATATTCTTTTCTTGGAATTTCCTGCGAAGTATAAGTATGAATTTTGCTTCCAATTCGGGAGACCAAAGGCAGGCGGGCATAGTTGCGTTCTGATCGGTCAAGGGTTCGTTTTGAGGAGTAAGTGCGTGAATATGGATACCCTCCGCTTCGTAGGCCTCAATGAATTTTACAATGTAGTCGCCGTAGCAATCAAGATATTTTTCACGCATAAATCCTCCGCCTACGCTGTTGCCCGTCTTCATCCACGCAGGGGGCGACCAAGGGGAAGCAAAGAAAGTAACGTCGGGTCTGATTGCCAAAATTTCTTTGATCATCGGCAGAACGTATTTTCTGTCTCGGTCGATTGAGAAATTTTCAAGAGATGTATCGTTTTCGGTGTCGTCATAGGTGTAAAGTTCGGCGGAATAGTCGCTTGCGCCTACGGAAAGCCTGCACACGCTTAAATTCAGACCTTGGGGAGTGAAGAGATCCGTTAAAACTTCATGCCTTGTTTCACTGTCGAGTTTTGAGAGGCAGTAGCAGGAAGAACCTGTTACCGCAACACCGAAGCCGAGAAAATCGGTATTAAGTTTGCTTTCGTCTTTTTCAAGAGTTATAATGCCGTTTAAGGGTACTGAGGGAAAAATTTCTTTTTGTACAAGTTCGCCGTCGGGCGAGGTGATAAAAATTTTGGCGTCCATAATAGCACTCCTTTAATTTCTTTTTTTGAATATTATACCTTATTTGCCGAAAAAGTAAATGTATTTATTAAATTGATTATTGTACTTTTTTGTAAAAAGAGGTATAATAATTACAAGGAGAGGAATTGCGTATGATACAGAGGGATACCGAACTTAAAATCAACGGTGCGATAAAGCAGGAATGGAAAATAAAAAAGTACAGTTATAAAAATATTGTAAGGCAGGATCACGGGTTGCTATATCTGCGAAGCGGAAAGATAATATATTCGTGGGAGAACGGCGGAACGGAAGTTTTGCCGGGTGAAACGGTGTATTTGCCCAAAGGTTCCCGTTACGAAGCGGAGTTTGTAAGTGAAGACGGAGCACCGGTAAAGGATTATCTTATCAATTTTTCACCCGTAGGGGAAGAAAAGGAAAGCACGCTTGGGGGAAATCCTCAAAAAATCGCCGTTGACTGCGGAAAGATGATCGCTCTGCTTTTCAGGGAAACCGTGGAAAGCGTTAACGAGGGAGCAGAACCGTTTTTTATAAAATCGCGGTTTTACTATCTTTTGCACTTACTTGTTTCGGTTACGGAAGAAGAGGATAGCAAATTGCAGACGTATAAGACAGCGGCAAAGATGCTTGCGGAGTGCGATACTCTGTCGGTGGAAGAAGTAACGAAAAAACTGTATATCAACCGCAATACGTTTCAAAAAAAGTTTAAAGCATACTACGGTGTTCCGCCGGCAGAATACAGGTGCAATAAGCGTATAGAAAGAGCAAAACGTTTGCTTGAAACTACCGATACGTCGGTAAAAGAGATAGCATATTCCTTGGGGTTTTACGACGTGGCGTATTTTTACAGAGTATTTGCCGAAAAAGTGGGGCAAACACCGAAACAATACCGTGAAAACGGAACGGGCAACCTTATATAAACTCCATATAAAAGATGAAACCGGATTTATCTGACATAATAAAATAACCCCGACGGATTTTTAAAATCTGTCGGGGTTGTTTCTTTGCTGTCGGCGGATCGAAATTCACACCGTAATACATCAACTGTCTTATATGAATGAACTGCTTTGGATTTCTCCGATAAGAAGTCACCTGTTTCAGTCTCTGCTTTTGCTTTTATTCGCTCCTAAGTGCAACTACGGGGTCTTTTCTTGCCGCTATTTTTGAGGGAACAAGTCCTGCGATAAAGGTAAGGAACATGCTTATCGCAAGGAGAACCACTGCGCCTGTTACAGGCAAATATGCGGTAATGTTTTCAATACCCGAAAGGGAACGGATTATGAAATTTATGGGGAAGCACAGCAGCACGGTTATCACTATGCCAAGCAGACCCGAAACAAATCCCACAATAAGCGTTTCGGCGTTGAATACTCGGGAAATATCCTTTTTGGATGCGCCGATCGCACGGAGAATGCCGATTTCCTTTGTCCTTTCCAAAACGGAAATATAGGTGATTATGCCTATCATTATGGAAGATACCACAAGTGAAATGGACACAAATGCAATAAGAACGTAACTTATGGCATCGATTATGGTTGTTACCGATGACATTATAAGTGCAACGTAGTCGGTGTAGGATATTTTGGAGTCTTCGTCGGCGGTTTCGTTGTAGGCGGAAATCATATCCGCAATGGCGTCCTTATCGGCAAAAGTGGATGCGTAAATGCTTATGGACGAGGGAGAATCCGTATCGGCGGCGCCTAACGTTTTAAGGTTGTCTTTAAGTGTGGACGAAGAAGTCTTTGCAGGCATACATTCGTCGTAGAGTTCGGAAAGTCTTCCGTCGGAAAGAGAAGATACGTATACGTCGAATGCGTCGGCAATCTTTTCGTTTGCCTTGGAGGAGTCTCCGCCGGAGGAAGCGTACAGTTGCGATGCGGAAGAAGAAACTACACGGTCAAGTTCGGCATTGAATTCGCTGGCGTTAAGCGATGTAAGATAAGCCAAAACCGTTTCCTTGGGCATTGATACGGATTTGGAGTATTCCGAGAGAATATACATAGTTTGTGCATTTCTGTCCGGCAACTGTGCAAGTATTTGTGCTTTTACGGCGATAAATTCTTCCTGTGAGGGCTGTGCACTGATATCCGCAATAACTTTCTCGGCATTTTCTTCTGCCTGTGCCTTTATCATTGCACGTATCTGCTCTTCTACCATGTCACGGAGTTCTTCGTCGGTGTACTTTTCTATATAAGAGCGTATGGCATCTTCGTCAACACCTGCGTTTTCGCTGTAAAAAGCAAAAATCATATTTTCAAGAGACTCCCTGTCGGGGTAGTTCTTCATATACTCTTCAACTGTTTTTTCGGCTTCTTCCCTGTCGGGCAGTGAAAGTACTTTTTTGTACGCTTCCGCTTTTTCCGCAGGGGAAAGGGAAGTAAAATACTCTTTCAGTTCGCTTGCACGTTCGCTGTCGGAGAGAATTTCATCGCTTTCAAGTACAAAGGGAAGACCTGTGAGTACGTCGAAGTTTTCGTTCTTTTTATCCTGTTGCTGTTTTACGATTTCCGACTGATTTGTGCGCTCGATTATATATTCGGTCAAGCCGTGGGTGTAGTAGAGGGAAGCGGAAGCCGACATAGCATTTTGACTGCTTACGGGACGTATTATTCCGCAAACGTTCAAATCAAGTCCTTCGGAAATTATAACGTCCATAGACGATTCGCTGTCTGAAAGATCCGTCCAAATGCCGTCGCCGTCGGAGTCGGCATACTTGTCGCAGGCGCAGATAAGTTTAAGTTTACGGGAAAGTATATCGGAGTATTCAAAACTTTCCGCTTCCTGCGTAACTTCTTCGCCCTTGCTTGCCGACATCATATCCGAAAGGATCTTGTCGGTGGTTTTTATGCCCAGTGCATGGAGCGTGATGTCGGTGATCTCGTTATTTCCGTCCACCGCAAGGAGAACGTCTTCTTTGTTTTCGGGCCACGAACCGGCAATGAGTTCGTATTGGGAAGTTATTACTTCCGAAATGCCCGAGCCGTCGGAGGAGGGCATAATTTCCGCCCAAGTGTTAAAGGAGGAGAACATCGTTGTAAATTCCGACGAAGATGCACCGCCCATTGTGCTCATTGCGGAGAAAACTTCGTTAATATCGGATTTTTGATACTTGCCGTCCTCGGTTTTTGCGTATATGTTAAGGGGAATGTTGTAAAGATACTGTATGGCACGGGCATATTTGTCCAACTCTTCACCGTGACTTTCAAAGTATTCCTTTAACTTTTTAAGGTCATTGGTTTTTGTTTCGGCATTGGTAACGCTGTTGGTAAGTTCGTACATAACACTGCTTGCGTATACCTTGTCTTTTTCGTGGGAAGTTGCGGATTCTTTTGCGCCCATAATGCCCGTTATCAAACTTGACATATCCACTTCTTCCGCTAAAATCTCAATGGGGTAGGAGGAGAGCGCTTCTTCCTGTACATCGTTGATATACGCCTTTATTCCGCTTGAAAGGGCGAGGATAAGAGCAATGCCGATAATGCCTATTGAACCTGCGAAACTTGTAAGGAACGTACGTGCCTTTTTGGTAAGCAAGTTGTTGAGCGAAAGTGAAAGAGCGGTAAAAAAAGACATCGACGTCTTTTGACTCTTGGCTTTCGGCTTAACTTCTTCTTTTCCGTCAAAGGGTAAAGTATCGTTTTGAATTTTACCGTCACGAACACTGATTATTCTGCTTGCATATTTTTCCGCAAGGTCGGGATTGTGGGTAACCATAATTACAAGGCGGTCACGGGAAACTTCTTTTAAGAGTTCCATTATCTGCACGCTTGTAACCGAATCGAGAGCACCGGTGGGTTCGTCCGCAAGGAGAATGTCGGGGTTGTTTACAAGGGCACGTGCGATTGCCACCCTCTGCATCTGTCCGCCGGACATTTGATTGGGCTTTTTGTTAAGTTGGTCGCCGAGACCCACTTTTTTAAGTGCATCGGCGGCACGCCGTCTGCGCTCTTTCCGTGAAACGCCCGAAAGGGTAAGTGCGAGTTCAACGTTTGAAAGTACGCTTTGGTGCGGTATAAGATTGTAACTTTGGAAAACGAAACCTACCGAGTGGTTGCGGTATGAGTCCCAATCCTTGTCGGTAAAATCCTTTGTGGATTTTCCGTTGATAATAAGGTCGCCCGAGGTGTATTGGTCAAGACCGCCTATAATATTAAGCATTGTGGTCTTGCCCGAACCGCTGGGACCGAGTATGGCGACAAATTCGTTTTCACGGAACGAAACCGAAACGTCATCAAGTGCATTTACGGCAAATCCGTCGCCCGAATATTCTTTTTTTACGTGTTCAAGAACGAGCATAAGTATTCCTCCAGAATAAGATAGGTTAATTATAGCACTTATTACGCCTGTAAAGATAATAACGTGAGGAATTTTAAATGAAAATTATGAGAAAACAGGACTGAAAAAACAAATAAAACCAAAATCTGCTTTATTTTATTTCCACTGTGTGGTAAAATAGTATTAACTGTTGTATAAGGACGGAATGTGAAATGAAGATAGGTATAAATTTGTCCGCAGACTGTGATATTCTTTGGGATAATATTTTAAAAATCAATCCCGATTACGTGGAGATACAGGCATCGGGTTACGTGAGTTTGACCGACGGGGAATTTGATGACTTTCTTTTAAAAACAAAAAAAACGGGTATTCCCGTAAACCGTGCCAACGGACTTTTTGCACCTGCGCTTAAACTTATCGGAGAGGATGCCACGCCCAAAAAAGAGGTTGCCGACTATTTGGAAAAATGCTTTACCAGAGGAGAAAAATTCGGTATAAAAACCGCAGTATTCGGTTCGGGCAAGGCAAGGTCATACAGTGAAGAATTCGGCAGTGAAAGAGCGAGAGAGCAAATGCTCGCCATTACGGAATTTACGGGCGATATAGCAAGTAAGTTCGGAGTAACGATAGTAATAGAACCGCTTAATTCCTTTGAGACAAATATTATTACGAGCGTTAAGGAGGGTGCGGAATTTTGCCGTGAACTGAATCACCCTAACGTAAAACTTCTTGCCGACAGTTACCATATGCTTGTGGATGGGGAAAAGTTCGAAACTCTTAAAGATTATGCGGATGTGCTTGCGCACGCTCATATCGCCTGCGGTGAAACTCATAACAGAGAAACACGGTACGTTCCCGAAAAAAGCGATAAATACGGTATGAAAAAGTTCACCGATGCCCTTATCCAAACGGAAGTAATAGATTCTCTTACTGTCGAAGCGTGGGGTTGGAATACGGCAGAAGACCCGAGCGCAGTTTGGAGAGACGGAATAGAGGCACTGAAAAATTGGACGGAGAAGTAAGAGAAGAGTTTGCCCGCACGGCAAAACTCATAGGTGATACAAACGTAAAAAAACTTGAAAACAGCAAGGTTATAATATTCGGCGTAGGGGGCGTAGGCTCTTTTGCGGCGGAAGCCGTCTGCCGTGCAGGCGTGGGTAAGATAACGCTTGTTGATAACGATACGGTAGCAAAAAGCAATATAAACCGTCAACTTCCGGCGCTTAATTCCACCGTTGGCAGAGAAAAAGCAACTGTTATGGCAGAGCGTATGAGGGATATTAATCCACAGGGAGAGTTTGAGAGTATCTGCAAGTTCTTTACGGAAGAAAACAGGGAAGAGTTTGATATCGGAAGTTACGACTACGTTCTTGACTGCATAGATTCCGTTCCGTCAAAGATCGCTTTGATAAAGACGGCAAAGGAAAAAGGCGTGAATATAATTTCCGCAATGGGGGCAGGCAACAGGCTTGCTCCGGAAAAGTTTGAAATAACCGATATAAGCAAAACAAGTTACTGCCGTCTTGCACGGGCGGTAAGGCAAAAACTGAAAAAAGAAGGGATAGAACACCTTGCGGTGGTGTATTCCAAGGAAGAAGCGGTGCAAAGGCAGGGAACGCCTGCGAGCATATCGTTTGTGCCATCGGTTGCGGGATTGCTTATGGCGTCGAAAGTAATAAAGGATCTTATAAAATGAAAAACGTGCTTATAACGGGCGCTACGGGAGATATAGGAAGCGCCTTGGCGAGAAAATTTGCGCAAAACGGCTACGGAGTGATAATACACTATAATTCGAACAGTGAAAAAGCATTGGAACTGCAACGGGAAATAGGCGGTAAAACCGTAAAAGCGGATATTTCAAACAAAGAGGAAACGGAAAGAATGTTTGAAGAGATAAACGCTTTGGGCGGTGCGGACACGGTAATAAACAATGCAGGCACGCAACTTATAAAGATGCTGTGCGATACGGATTTTGACGAAATGAAAGAAATTTTGGATACCGACCTGTTGGGCGCCTGTAACGTGTGCAGGTGTGCGGTGAACAAAATGATGTGGACAGGCGGAACAATAATAAATATTTCTTCCGTTTGGGGACAGTGCGGAGGCGCTTGCGAATCCGTTTATTCGGCGGCAAAGTCGGGGCTTATCGGCTTAACGAAAGCACTTGCAAAGGAATACGGCAATATCCGCACAAACTGTATCTGCCCCGGTGTTATCGAGGGCAAAATGAATGCACATCTTTCGGAAGAAGAAAGAAGAGTTTTGATAGACGGAATTCCGGCAGGCAGGTTCGGCAAAAGCGAAGAAGTAGCGGAACTTGCACTGTTTTTATCTTCGGAAAAGGCGGAATATATAACGGGACAGGTCATTGCGGTAAACGGCGGAATGTATATTTAGGAGAGTAAAATGGATTATATAAGAATAACTGTTAAAACAACTACCGAGGGTTCGGACGTAATATCTGAAATATTAAACGAGTATTCTCCCGGCGGAGTAATAATCGAAGATGCACAGGATGTGCTTGGCTATGACAGACCGAAAGAGCAGTGGGATTATATTGACGAGCATCTTGCGGATAATTACGACAGCGAAGTTTGCGTACGCGGATTTATGGGTGAAGACTGCGATACCGAAACGGCAATTGCGGAAATAAAATCAAGGCTTAAAGAACTGAAAGATAATGCGCCCGAGTTTCCTTTCGGTTCGCTGGACGTGGTAAGCGAGAAGATAAAGGACGAAAATTGGGGCGAAACTTGGAAAAAGTACTATAAACCCTTTAAGCCTGCAAACAAGATAGTTATAAAGCCCTCTTGGGAAGATTACGAACCCGAAGAGGGAGATATAGTGCTTGAACTTGACCCCGGTGCGGCTTTCGGTACAGGTTCTCACGAAACCACAAAAATGTGCATAGGCTTTTTGGAAGAGTACGTAAAGCCCGACATTGCGGTTATGGACGTAGGTTGCGGTACGGGTATACTTGCAATGTGCGCTTCGCTGTTGGGCGCGAAGAGCGTACTTGCGGTGGATATTGACGAAGATGCCGTAAGAGTGGCACAGGCTAACGTGCAAGGCGGTAACTACAATATTACCGTTGAGTGCGGTAATCTTTTGGAAAAACAATTCGCAAAGGCGGATGTTATAGTGGCAAATATTATTGCCGATGCGGTAAAAACTCTTGCGCCGGCTGCATACAACCATTTAAATGACGGCGGAATATATATAACTTCGGGCATAATCAACGAGCGTGCCGACGAGGTGGAACAGTCTATAAAGCAGGCGGGCTTTGAAATATTAAAGAAAAATACTCTCGGTGAGTGGACCGCCTTTGCGTGGAGAAAATAATGTACGATCTCTTTTCTCAAAGTGAACAAAGCAGTGCGCCTTTGGCGGACAGAATGCGCCCGAGGAATTTTGACGAGTTTTTCGGACAGGAACATATTGTGGGCAAGGGTAGGCTGTTAAGGCGCGCCATTGAGGCGGACAGGCTTACAAGTTGCATTTTCTACGGACCTCCGGGAGTGGGCAAAACAAGCCTTGCTTCGGTGATTGCCAACGTGTGCTCGGCACATTTTGAAAAACTCAATGCGGTAACGGCAGGCGTTTCCGATGTGCGAGAAATAATTTCACAGGCGGAAAATAGAAAAAAACTTTACGGAAAAAGTACGGTCTTGCTTTTGGATGAGTGCCACCGTTGGAGTAAGGCACAGTCCGATGCGCTGTTGCCTGCCATTGAAAACGGCACGGTCATACTTATAGGTTCCACCACGGAAAATCCCTATATTTCTCTCACCCGTGCACTTGTTTCAAGGTGCAGGATATTCGAGTTTAAGCAGTTAAGCGATAACGATATCGAAAAAGCGCTGAAAAGTGCGCTGTCGGATTCGGAGAGAGGCTACGGCGACTGTGACGTGGAGATAGATGAAGATGCGCTTAAACATTTGGTGCATTCTTCTGCCGGCGATGTCAGGTGTGCGCTTAATGCTTTGGAACTTGCTTATTTGACCACAAAACCCGATAATACGGGAACGGTGCGTATAAATTCGGAAACGGCGGAGGAATCTGTACAAAAACCCGTTATTGCCATTGACGAAAGTCTGTATTACGATATGCTCAGCGCATTTTGCAAAAGCCTGCGAGGGAGCGATGCGGATGCCGCTGTGTATTGGGCAATACGTATGACCGAGGCAGGCGTTGATCCGAGGATAATCGCTCGGCGAATGACGGTACATTCTTCGGAAGATATCGGCGTTGCGGACCCTATGGCACTTTTGCAGGCAACGGCGGCGTTGGAGGCAACGGAAAAATTGGGATATCCCGAATGCAGAATTCCCCTTGTGCAGGCGATAATATATATATGCCGTGCACCGAAGAGCAACAGTGTTATAAACGCACTTAAAGCCGCCGAAAAAGATGCGTCGGAAAACGTGAAAGTACCCTTGCATCTTTGCAATGCCCAAAGTTTCGATATGAAAGATTCGGGCAGGGGCATTGAATATAAATATCCCCATAATTATGACGGACATTGGGTGGAACAGCAGTATCTTCCCGATGAACTTAAAAACAGAAAGTATTATGTCCCCTCGGGACAGGGAGCGGATAAGGAAATTGGAAATCGCAGTTGAAATAAAGGACGTGGAATACCGTTATACCGAAGAGGGTGAGCCTGCCCTTTCGGGTATAAACCTTACGGTGAAAAAAGGCGAGTTTTTGTGTATTTTGGGGCATAACGGAAGCGGAAAAAGTACGCTTGCAAAACTTATCAACGGGCTTTACGTGCCCGAAAAAGGCACCGTTAAAGTGTACGGTATGGATACTTCAAACAGTGAAGACATACTTAAAATCCGTGCCTGTGCCGGAATGGTTTTTCAAAATCCCGATAACCAAACGGTTGCGAGTATAGTGGAAGAAGACGTGGCGTTCGGTCCGGAAAATTTGGGAGTTGAACGCAGAGAAATTCGGAGAAGAGTAGACAGTGCTCTTGAAGCGGTTAATATGACGGAATTTGCCCAAAGCGCACCCCATAGGCTTTCGGGAGGGCAAAAACAGCGTATTGCCATAGCAGGTATACTTGCTATGGAGCCTAAAATAATTATTCTTGATGAGTCCACCGCAATGCTTGATCCCAACGGCAGACAGGAAGTACTCGATTGCGTAAGGAAACTTAACAGGGAAAAAAACATTACCGTTATTTTTATCACGCATTATATGGAAGAAACCGTCTATGCGGACAGAATAGTAGTTATGTCCGACGGCAAAATAAAACTTTCGGGTACGCCGAGAGAAGTGTTTTCAATGGAACAAGAAATAGAAGAAACCGCATTGGAACTTCCCGAGGTAACGAAGATTGCTCACGCTCTTTCCGATGCGGGGGTTGAAATTGACAGAAATATATTGACTGCGGAGGAACTGACGGAAGCATTATGCCGATAAGTATAAAAAAACTTGAACATATTTACGATGAAGGCTCGACATTTTCCGTTGCGGCGATCAAAGACGTGGACCTTGAAATCGGCGAAAACGAATTTGTATGCATTTTAGGGCATACCGGTAGCGGAAAGAGCACTCTCGTACAGCATCTTAACGGAATACTTAAATTTTCTTCCGCCGAAAAAGCCGTGGTGGCGGATATCGACCTTAAAGCAAAAAAACCCGATATGAAAAACTTGCGCAGACGGGTGGGAATGGTGTTTCAGTATCCCGAATACCAACTTTTCGAACAGACCGTGTATGACGATATCGCTTTCGGACCTAAAAATATGGGAATGAGCGAAGAAGAGATAAAAAAAGCGGTTAAGGAAAGTATGCGTATAGTGGGGCTTGACGAATCTTGTGAACAGGTATCGCCCTTTGAACTTTCCGGCGGACAGAAGCGCAGGTGTGCCATCGCAGGAGTACTTTCGATGAGCCCGCAAATTTTGGTGCTTGACGAGCCTATTGCGGGACTTGACCCCAAGGGAAAAAAGGAAATATCGGAAGTTATAAAAAAATATCACCGTGAAAAAGGCGCAACGGTCATAATGATAACACATAATATGGACGATGCCGTTTCCGTCGCCGACAGAATAATTGTTATGCATAAGGGCAATAAGGTGCTTGACGGCACACCCAAACAGGTGTTTTCAAGGGATGACCTCGATTCTTACGGTATCGGTTTGCCCACGGCAAGCAAAATTGTAAGGGAACTTAATTTAAGGGGATGGAATATCCCGACGGATATATGCACCAAAGATGAATTGGTAGACTTTATTTCGGGAGTGAAAAAATGAAAGACGTAACTTTGGGACAGTATTATCCGGTAAAAAGCGTGATACACTCTCTTGACCCGAGGATAAAAATTCTTTCCACGGTGCTTACCGTGGTGGCAACCTTTGTTTGCGGAACTTTTTTGGGGCTTGCGGTATGTGCGATGTTTATATTCGGCATCGCACTTGTTGCGCATATTCCGATAGGTAAAATGATGTCGGGAATAAAGGGGATAACGTACCTTTTAATATTCACTTTTTTGCTTAATGCGTTTTTTTACCCCCAAGGGACGGTAATTTTCTCGCTTTGGAAGATAACCCTTACCGTAGGCGGAGTTTTGCACGCACTGTTTATGTCGCTTAGGCTGATGCTTCTTGTATTGGGGGCAGGTCTGCTTACGTACACTACGTCGCCTATCGAACTTACCGACGGACTTGAAAATATTATGTCCCCTTTGAAAAAAATAGGATTTCCGGCTCACGAGATCGCAATGATGATGAGCATTGCACTTCGGTTTATTCCCATTCTTTCGGAAGAGGCGGATAAAATTATGAAAGCGCAGTCGGCTCGGGGAGCGGTGTTCGATGAGGGAAATATAGTAAAACGGGCACTGACAATGGTATCATTGCTTGTGCCGTTGCTTGTAAGCGCATTCCGCCGTGCGGACGAACTTGCAATGGCTATGGAAGCACGTTGTTATCACGGCGGTGACGGGCGCACAAGTTTAAAAGAACTTAAAATGCACCGCAGAGACGGTGTTTCGGCAACGGTTGCGGTACTGTTTTTTGCTTTTTGCATTGTTGACGGTACACTTTTAACAAAATTACTTCCCTTTTTAACGGCATAATATGAGAGTAGCATTTATCGTTGAATATGACGGTACCGACTATTGCGGATGGCAAAGGCAAAAAAATGCGGTTACCGTACAGGAAAAAATCGAAGATGCCCTTTTAAAATTGGGCAAAGGTCATATAACCGTGTTCGGGGCAGGGCGAACAGACAGCGGTGTGCACGCAAAGGGACAGTGCGGTCATTTCGATATCGAAAGCAATATCCCTGCGGAAAAATTTGCGTTTATACTTAATTCTTATTTGCCGAAAGATATACGCATAAAAAAATCGTGGCTTGTAGGGGAAGATTTTCACTGCCGTTTTTCCGCAAAAGGGAAAAGATATATTTACCGCATAGTAAACGAACCTCACGCTTCGGCACTTTTTGAGCGGTTTACTGCGCATGTACCGGAAAAACTCGATCTGTGCGCAATGGAACAGGCGGCTGAATATATTAAAGGCACTCATGACTTTGCTTCTTTTTGTGCCGCAGGCGGAAGCGCAAAGACCACCGTACGCACCGTAACGGAACTTGAAGTAAAAAAGACGGACGGGGTTATAGAGATTACCGTTGAGGGAACGGGATTTTTATATAATATGGTGAGGATAATCGCAGGAACGCTGATCGACGTGGGCAAGCACAAAAAAACGCCCGAACAGGTTAAAGATATAATTGATGGAAAAGTGCGCAAATTTGCAGGCGCCACGGCGGAAGCCAAGGGACTTACTATGGATGAGGTGTTTTACTGATGATAGAAATACTTGCTCCGGCAGGCGGTAGAGAACAGCTTGAAGCGGCTGTAAACGGCGGTGCCGATGCGGTATATTTAGGGTACGGCAGTTTTAATGCTCGGAGGAATGCGAAAAATTTCGGTTACGGCGAACTTTGCGATGCGGTAAAGTATTGCAGGGGCAGAGGAGTTAAAGTTCACGCCACCCTCAATACGTTGGTTACCGAAAAAGAAATTTCCCGTGCATACGAAGATGTTATTGCAATAGCAAAAGCAGGCGTGGATGCGGTTATCGTACAGGATCTCGGACTTGCAAAGATAATACATACCTGCGTTCCCGATTTGCCTATGCACGCTTCAACGCAACTTACCGTACACAACAAAAGCGGTATGGAAGAAGTAAAAAAACTCGGATTTTCAAGGGCGGTACTTGCAAGAGAACTGTCACTGAAAGAAATTGAGGATATTTGCGCAAATACGGATCTTGAAACGGAAGTATTCATTCACGGTGCATTGTGTATGAGCGTTTCGGGCGGATGCTATCTTTCTTCCGTACTTGGGCAAAGGAGCGGAAACCGAGGGCTGTGCGCACAGCCTTGCCGTCTTGATTTTAACGTAAAAGGCAGAGAATATGCCCTTTCTCTTAAAGATATGTGCCATATAGAATATATCGGCGCACTTGAAAGGGCAGGCGTATCGTCGGTAAAAATAGAGGGCAGAATGAAACGCCCCGAATACGTTGCCTGTGCTTCGGCACAGTGCAAAGCCTCACGTGACGGGGAAAAAGCGGATATAGAAACATTGAAAAAAGTATTTTCACGCTCGGGATTTACTGACGGATATATTACGGGCAAACGCACGTACGATATGTTTGGGTACAGAAAAAAAGAAGATGTGGAAGCATCGCAGGATGTGCTCAAAAGTATTGAAAACCGTTACAGAAAAGAAGTTCCGAGAGTGGATATTACGGTTGAATTTTCGCTTAAAGAGAACGAGAATTCGTATTTAAAAGTAACCGACGGCACTTTTACGGTTGAAAAAAGGGGAAATATGCCCGAAAAGGCGTTAAACAGAAGCATTACTAAAGAAGATATTTTAAAACAGTTGGGCAAAACAGGTAATACGCCTTTCAAACTGAAAAAAGCGGATATAGCTTTGGAAGACGGACTTATTTTGCCTATTTCCGCAATAAACGCAATGCGCAGAGAAGCACTTGAAAACTTGCTTGAAATGCGTGAGCAAGTTCCCGAATATAAAATTATCCCTCTTTTTGAAGAAAAAAGAGAACACAGCAAAGAAAAGAGAGAAATTTGGGTCAGGGGCGAAACAAAAGAACAGTTGAAACTTCTGCCGAAAGATATTTTCCGTATTTTGCCCATAAGCGAAGCGGATGGGGAAAATACAGCGGCGGAGATACCCTCTCTCATATTCCCCGAAGATGAGCAAAAAGTTGAAAAAGAACTTGTAGATGCACGGCAACGGGGCGTGAAAAAGGCGGTATGCAACAATATCGGTGCAATCGCCATGGCATTGCACACGGGAATGGAACCCGTTGGCGGTTGGGGACTTAATGTGCTTAATTCTTACAGCCTTTCGGTACTTGAAGACAGGGGAATAAGAGAATGCACCGTTTCTTTTGAAACGGGAATACCCAATTTCACTTCACTGTATTCAAAAAGCAAACTTGCGCTTATAACCTACGGGTATTTGCCTTTAATGCGTATGCGTGCATGTCCCGCAAAAGGCAAAAACGGATGCGGTAACTGCACAGGGTTAAACACGGCAAGTGACCGCAAAAACATTAAATTTCCCCTTGTGTGCAGGCAAAAAAAGTATACGGTACTGCTTAATTCCACACCGCTTTATTCGGGAGATAAAAATATAGGGAATCCCGATATTGAGATACTGTATTTTACACTTGAAAACAGTGAGAGAGTAAAACAGATATACGGGGATTATATAAACGGCAATGCGCCGAATTTCGACAGGACTAACGGACTGTACTTTAAAACACTTAAATAAGAGGATAAAATGAAAAAAGTTGAATTGCTTGCTCCTGCGGGAGATATGGAATGTTTGAAAACTGCGTTCCGCTTCGGTGCCGATGCGGTATACTTGGGCGGACCTTTTATGCAACTCAGGTCAAAAGTAACGGGATTTGATATTGACGGCATACGTGAAGCCGTTGAATACGGTCATTCCCTTAATAAAAAGATATACGTTACGGTAAATTCTTTTGCTAAGGAC
>CAZBLS010000037.1:0-16110 GCA_964492705.1 uncultured Oscillospiraceae bacterium
GCTTAAATTACCCGAAATATGGGCAAGCACTTTTTCGATATTGGAAATAACTTCAAGGGGTTTTTGAAAAACGTAATCGTTTATACGCTGTAAAATATATTTTTTATCCGCCTCTACAAGAAAAGTATCGTTTATATGCCCGTTGCCGTAGGGTGTAACGGATTTTATCTCACCCTCAACGGAAAATTTTCCCGCAATATACTGTCTTATTTCCATATATGTACCTCGCAAATTTATCTTTTTGTACTATTCTATCATATTTCTTTGCTAAAATCAAGATAAAAAAGCAATCATACAAAAAAAAGCGGTACTTTTTTTGCTTTTTTGCAAGAAAAATACCGTTTTTTTATTATTTGCCGTTTTTATCAGTCTACCGTCAGAACAACTTTCCCCACATTTGATCCTTTATAGAGAATATCGTGAGCGGCTTCCGCCTCGGTTATAGGCAGAACCTTATATACGGTAGGCTTTATCTCTCCCTTTTCGATTTTCGGGAAAACGTTTTTCACAAGTTCTTGAAGTAACTCCACCTTAAATTCGGGTGTACGCGAACGGAGTGTACTGCCGATAATACGCACGTTGCGCACGTAAATATTTTTAAGGTCTATCTGCGTTAAAGTACCTGCAAGTGCCGCAATCATTATCCACCTTGCGCCGTGATTAAGGTAATGCAAACACTTGCCCGTAATTTCACCGCCCAAGCAGTCTATCGCCACATCAACACCGTGTCCGTTTTCAAATTCTTCCTTTAACACGTCAACGATGCTTTCTTTTTCGGTTACAACTACTCTGTCCGCATTAAGATGCCTTATCGCCTCTGCTTTATCCTCCGTTAAAACGGTGGTAATTACCCTTATGCCGAAGGCTTTTGCCATAGGAATGATAACACTTGCAAGTCCCGATGCGCCTGCATTCATAAGCAAAGTATCGCCTTTTTTCGCTTTGCCCTCAATAAAAAGATTAAGATATGCCGTGGCAAATGCTTCGGGAATAGCGGCAGCTTCAACAGGCGTGCAGTTTTTGGGTACGGGCATAAGATTGCCGTAATTTACCGCAACGTACTGTGCATAACCGCCTCCGCCGAGCAATGCGCAAACTTTATCGCCTATCTTCCAATTTGAAGAAGATTTCGCTTTATCGCTCATCCCTACGACCGTACCGGCAACTTCAAGTCCCATCCATTCGGGGCATCCCTCCGGCGGAGGATAATCGCCTTCTCTTTGCATAAGATCCGCACGGTTAAGTGCCGCCGCTTCAACCTTTATTAAAACTTCACCGTCTTTAATTACAGGGTCGGGCACATCGTCCCAACGCAAACTTCTGTCTTCGTTTACAAGTACCGCTTTCATTATATTATCTCCTTATTTTATCTTTTTTTATTTTCCGCAGGCTTTAAGCAATAGCCTATGCAAATTTCTCTCATATTCGTAACCGTAGGGATTTTCCTTTTTGCCGTTTACATATGTACCGTAACTTCGTTATCTTTCAGCTCTTCCGCCTCATTTACAAGGAGTTTTGCCGTATTCTTCTCGGCGAACACTATCTGCCTGTACCGCATATCTTCTCCCTTATGTCGGTTTATTAAAATAAGTATATCATATTGACGGAAAAAGAAAAACGTGCTATTCTATAAAAAAAGAGGTAATTTTCTATAATTCACGGCGGTATTTTCTCAATGAATGATACAGTTTTCTCACAAGGATTCAATTTTAATATGTTTTTAAGAACAAAGCCCTACTGCACCGATAACAGGCAGGGAATAAACGCCCACTTTTTCGCGTATATGATTTCGGGAAACTGCAAGATAGTTACCGAAACCGAAACGGTGTATATTAAAAGCGGAGAATTTTTTTATCTTCCCGCAAACTGCAAGTACCGTTCTTTTTGGGAGGGCGAACCTGAAATAAAATTCGCATCCTTGGGATTTTTATATCTGCCCAACTTTTCAAAGGGCATATATCCTCCTCAAACCGTGCCCTATGACGAATTATCCGCATCGCTGTTTTTGCGCATTGCGCCGAAAAGCAACCCCACCGCCCAAGATATAGGTCTGCTTTACACTTTAATAGGCAACCTTTTACCGAAAATGAAAAAATCCTCCGCCTGTAAAAGGGAGGAAATTATCGAAAAAGCGCAGAGCGTGCTTATGGAAAACCCCTTTGCCGATATACCGAGAGTCGCAAAGGAATGTGCGGTAAGCGAGGCATCGCTCTATTCCGCATTCAGCAAAAAATCCGATTTAACGCCCAACAAACTGAAAAACAGGATCTTGCTTGAAAAGGCAAAAGACGCCCTTATCACCACGGATAAATCGGTGGAAAGTATCTGTGACGAACTTAAATTCAGTTCCACTTCCTATTTCAGAAAAAAATTCAAGGAGTATTTCGGCACGACACCCACGGAAATTCGCAAAAGAGGCCGTCTGTAATTTTTTCTTTCAAATGGCAAAAAACTTTTTTTCAGCCGTACGGCTCGGTTTTAATTACCGATTTTTCATCAGTTCGTCTGTAAGACGGAGTATTTCGGGAGCGTTCTTTTTGCGCTCTTTTTTTAACGTGTGATTATACAAAGGATAAGCGCAGGCAAGCACCGCCATACCGACCACACCCAATGTTATTCCCACAGTAAATGATTTTTCGCCTAAGATCTTGCCGAAATCCGACATTGTAAGGCTCATACCTATTCCCATAATAAGCGTACCCGTTACGCCCACCCCGATTGAAACAGCCGTTGCCTTTTTACTTGCCTTACCGTCAAGTATGCGCAACTGCTCCATTTTGGATGTTTCCTTGGGCATATATTTTTTGCGTATATTCTCTATTTCTTCCTGTCTGCTTGCGGAATACGTCATTTTAAAAGTATCTTTTTCATCCATATATTTTAATTCTCCGATAATTTCATTTTTTTATTGCTTTGTACTATCATATATACTGCCAACACGATAATAAACGCCGAAACCGCTCCTCCGCTTATGCTCAAAAACAGTGTTCTCATTACTTCCTCTCCGTTTCCCTTTGAAAATGCCGTAAGCATAGTATTTTCAAGAGTAAGCATTGAAACACAGGACGATGCAAGGGATATCGCCTTTGCCGCCGACAGTGTCGGGCTGTTATACCTGCGGTATTTTACTGTATTTACTATTGCAAAAGTAAGGGAAACGAACGTATAAGTTGCCATTGCTATCACGGTGATCTCACTGTGCCTTACCGTCATGTTTTCCCGTATCATATAAAGTATCATTCCCGAAAGTGCCGAGTTTACCAAAAGAAAGACCGCTCCGCAGATGCGGTATCTTTTCAGTTCGTTTTTAATATTTTTACCCGGAATATTGGAAAGCGTATATTTTACGAGAAAGAACCTCATAAACGCAAGGGATGCGTAATATACAAACAGCGAATAGTACCAAGGCGAACCGTGCTTTATGCCCATACCCAGTTGCAAAAGCGCATATGCACCGTTCCAAAGCACGTTGGCGCAAAGCGTAATATTCGCCCGCAGCCTAACGTCTTTTCGCCAAATAGATATATATCTGTTTTTATCCTTGAATTTCGCAAAAAAGCGGATAACATCGGGTATTCGCACGCATATTACCGTAAGGGAATAAAAGGCAGCCAGGTAGGAACATATCCGCACAATGCTTTTTTCGGGCAATCGTGTCATAGTATATATAAGGAAGACACCCGAAACAAGTGCAAGGGGAATAATCACCGCTACGCAAGGATACAGAAGAACTTTGCACGCTTTTTTCAAAAATTTCACTGAACGTTTCTCCTTATTTTTACGGTAAATACCGTGCCCTTACCGACCGTGCTTTCAACGGAAATATCGCCCTTTAATATATCTATAACTCTCTTTACAAGTGCAAGGCCCAATCCGTTACCTCTCGTGGCACGGGAAGTATCCCCCTGATAGAACTTTTCGAAAATTCTCTTGCCCACTTCGGCAGTCATTCCGCACCCCGTATCTTTTACTTTTACGGTGGCGTAATCGCCCTCCGAAGCCAAACTTACCGTAACATTTCCTCCCGAGGGAGTAAATTTAAACGCATTTGAAAACAGATTATTCCAAACAAGACTTAACAGTTCGCTGTCGCCCTGCACGGTAACGTTTTCCTCAATATTACATTGAATTTCGATATTTTCCTTTTCCCAAGTGTTCTCATACGCCAAAAGGCATTGGCATATCTGCTCGCCCAAATCGAATTTTTCTTTTTTGGGATATATCTGCTGATTTTCCAAACGGTTGAGTTTCAGGATATTCGTCATCATATCGGCAGTTCTCTTTGAGCAGTCACTTATCCCCTTTGCATATTCAAGGCGTTTTTCTTCACTTAACTCAGGTGCCTGCAACAGCGAAGCGTAATTTTGCATTACGGCAAGGGGTGTTTTCATCTCGTGGGAAACGTCAGCCGTAAAATCCGTACGCAAAGTTTCAAGTCCGCCGAGTTCTTCCGCCATTTTATTAAAGCAATCGATAATCTCGTTATAGTTTCTGTCGGTAACCGAATTGCTTACGTTGGCTATTCTGACGGAAAAATTGCCCTTTACCACTTCT
This sequence comes from uncultured Oscillospiraceae bacterium, assembly GCA_964492705.1. Taxonomy (GTDB): domain Bacteria; phylum Bacillota; class Clostridia; order Christensenellales; family QALW01; genus UMGS1322. The sequence goes on from CAZBLS010000037.1 coordinate 4,555, forward strand.
TTGGTTGCTTCGGCTATATGCTTTGTTATTTTTTCGGAAGTGAATTTTCTCCTTACAACGTCAATAAGCGTCATAGCAAAACTCAGTAATATTACACACAGAAAAGTAAGTTTTGCCGCACGGGTAATATTTTCTTCCGTGAAAACGATGTTCAAATCCTTTGAGAGAATGCCCACAAAAAGCGACATCGTAATGCTTATCAGCAGAGCGGTAAGCAAAAAGAAAAGCAGATAGTGATACAGTCCCCTGAGCAAGTTGGAAATCACGTTTTTCCTGTTCACTTTAACACCGCCTTATACCCGAGCCCGTGTACCGTTTTTATTTCAAACCCGTCGCAGGAGGCAAGTTTGGCTCGCAGTTTCGCCATATAGATATCAACCGCTCTCGGTGCGGTTTCGGTGTCCGATTCCCAAAATTCCTCCATAAGTTGACTTCTCGTAAAAGTCTTTTTGGGGTAGGAAAGCATTTTATACAAAATGGCAAATTCCCTGTTGGTAAGGGATATTTCTTCGCCGTTCAAATATGCGGTATATTCGTCTGCATCCATTATAAAATCTCCGATAGCAAGTTTCTTTTCGTTTGCTATCTTCGCTCTGCGCAAAAGTGCGCCTATTCGCAAAAGAAGTTCGTCAAGTTCAATGGGTTTTACCATATAATCGTCTGCGCCTATCCTGAACCCTCTCTGTTTTGATGCGATATCGTCCCTTGCCGTCATAAACAAAATGGGAATCTCTTTATCCGTATCCCGTACGGAAAGCGCAAATTCAAAGCCGTCTGTGCCGGGCATCATCACGTCGGTAATTATCAAATCGAAAACGTTTTCATACAGTGCATCATACGCTTCATTGGCATTAAAACATCCTATGGCATTGTATCCGCCGTTATTTAAAAACGAACAGACGGTACGGTTAAGTTCGGTATCGTCTTCAACAACAAGTATCTTAAACATTTGGCGCCTCCTCGGAAATCTTACTTACATATTATACAATTTAAATATTTCCGTTTTGTTTCCGTTTTTATCTAAAATCGCTTTTTTCGATTATACTTTATATATTTTCCCCCGTCAAGGCGAATTGCATAACTCCGTTATGCGGATATCAAAATCAAATTTTTACCTATAAATAAAAATTTCCCCGACAGAAGCTCGTGTACCGTACTTCGTCGGGGAAATTATACTTATTTACAGTATCGCTCTGTCGCTTGCAAACTGTCCTCCGCCTGCGAGAGTGAACATTTCAAGAAGTTTTTCCACCGTAAGAGATTTCTTTTTTTCACCTCTCACGTCGATTATCACTTTACCTGCATTAAGCATTATGAGCCTGTTGCCGTAAGCAATGGCATCACGCATATTATGGGTTATCATCAGCGTTGTCAGTCTGTTTTCCTTAACTATCCTGTCGGTTATATTAAGAACCGCCGCCGCAGTTTTAGGGTCAAGTGCCGCCGTATGCTCATCCAAAAGAAGCAGTTTGGGTTTTTGGAGCGATGCCATAAGCAACGTAAGTGCCTGCCTTTGTCCGCCTGAAAGCAAGCCTACTTTCTGTGTCATTCTGCATTCAAGCCCCAATCCCAGTTCCGCAAGTTTTTCTTTGAACATTTCCCGTTCGCCGCGAGTTATTCCCGGACGGAGCGTATGTTTTTTACCTCTGCGCAACGCAAGTGCAAGATTTTCTTCGATCTGCATATCGGTGGCGGTACCGAGCATCGGGTCCTGAAACACTCTGCCCAAATACTTCGCCCTTTTATATTCGGGCAGGTAGGTAATATCGGTTCCGTCAAGCAAAACCTGTCCGCTGTCGGGCACGTATACACCCGAAATAACGTTTTGCATAGTGCTTTTTCCCGCACCGTTTCCGCCGATTACCGTTACAAAATCGCCGTCTTCAAGGTTAAGTGAAAGTTCGTCGAGAGCCACCTTTTCATCAGTGGTCCCTGCGTGGAATTTTTTCGTTACGTTACGTAATTCAAGCATTTTTCTTTTCTCCCTTATGCCTTGCGGTTAGATATTTTTTCTTTACATAGGGCGTTCCCAAGAACACCACTACGACTATTGCCGAGAACATTTTCAGCAGATCCGAATCGAAACCTATGGAAATAACAAGTTGGTATACAAGGTAGTAAATTACCGAGCCCACTGCCACACTTACAAATCTGACCGCAAAGTTGGTGCTGATACGGGAAAATACCGCTTCGCCTATTATTACCGCCGCAAGACCTATTACGATTGCACCTCTGCCCATATTTATGTCCGCCGAGCCTTGATACTGACAGAGCAATGCTCCTCCGAAAGCCACTATGGCATTGGAAAGAGCAAGACCGAATATCTTTGTAAAATCGGTATTTATGCCCTGCGCACGGCTCATATTGGCATTGCAACCCGTTGCACGGATACTACACCCGAATTCGGTACCGAAGAACAGATACAGTAAAAGTACAAGTACGGTACATATTCCGGCAAGAACCGCTATGCTCTGACCCTGATGTAACTGGGTAACGACTACACTTATACCTCCGCTCCTCACGCTTAACGCAAGGTTGGCTTTTCCCATTATTTTAAGGTTCACCGACCAAAGTATAAGTTGCGTTAATATTCCCGAGAGAATACCCGGTATACCGAGCAGGATGTGAAACACTCCCGTAACCGTCCCTGCCAAAAATCCGGCAAGGCAGGCAATAAGCATTGCAAGTACGGGATTCATTCCCCCGAGTATCAAAACCGCGCAAACCGCCGCCCCTGTGCAGATGCTTCCGTCAACGGTCATATCAGCGAAATCAAGTATCTTATAAGTGGTGTAAACACCTATTGCAACGATTCCCCAAACAAGTCCCTGTGCAACCGCACCGGGTAAAGCGGACAATAAATTCATAACGTAACTCCTAAAAATTTATTCATTCAATATCAGTCAAGTGCGGTGTAATCATCGGGAACGGTTATACCCAATTGTTCGCAGATACCTGCATTGTATTTTTTGGTGGCATTTGCGTATTCGATAGGCATTTCGGAAACATTTGCTTCGCCTTTAAGTATCTTTGCAGCCATTTGGCCTGTTTTGTAGCCGAGATCTTTGTAACTGATTGAAAGGGTTGCAATTCCGCATCCGGAACAAATTCCCGCTTCGCCTGCAATTACGGGCGTCTTTTTGTTAAGTACGATGTTACCGATGGATTCGGCGCAACTTGCGGCGGTATTATCGGTGGGAATGTATATTGCATCGCAATTTTCCGCAGCCGTAGTGGTTACGGCAGCCACGTCGTTTGAATCGGCGAATGAGTATCTTTCGCAGGTAATACCCTTGCCTTTAAGTATCTCTTCAACAACTTTTACTTGGTATTCGGAGTTAGGCTCCGCCGAGCAGTAAAGAAGACCTACTTTTTTGGCATCGGGAAGAAGTTCTGCGAACATTGCCGCCTGCTCGCTGAGGGGAGCAAGGTCACTTGTACCCGAAACATTTCCGCCTACGGTGCCGGAGAAGTTATCAATGCCAAGTGCTACACCGTATTCCGTTACGGAAGTTCCCAAAATCGGAATAGAGTCAGTTGCGTTGTATGCCGACTGCAATGCCGGTGTGGCATTTGCCATTATAAGATCCACTTTGTTTGAAACGAAAGAGTTGGCAATGGTCGTACAAACGGTCTGTTCGCCCGAAGCGTTCTGCTCATCGAACTTTACGTTTTCCTCACCGAGTTCGTCGATAAGAGCCTGCTTGAAGCCCTCCGTTGCCGCATCAAGTGCGGAATGCTGTGTTAATTGAAGTATGCCTACGTTGTAGACTTTGTTGTCGCCCTGTTGCGTTTGATCTCCGCAACCGACCAAAAGTGTAGCCGCCGTTGCTACGGCAAGCATTGTACCGATAATTTTTTTCATTTTACGTATCCTCCGAAAATAGTTTTTATTTCAGCAAAAGGCAGGTAACAGGTAAAAAGAAAAACCGTACGGTTCGTGATACCGTACGGTTTAAAAAATCCTGTTTTGAACTTACTGTCCTAACAGCCTTTATGCCGCATTTTTTGCATCACAAATCGCTCTTACTTTTTTAGTGTTAAAGTAAAAGTAAAAGTAATAAAAGTATGCAAAATTAGCAGCGAATAATTTCATTTTTACCCTTTCCTTTGCTGAAATGTTGGTGCAATTATAGCACTGTCATTTTAATCTGTCAACGGTTTTTTTGCATTTTTTCAAAAAAATTTTTTTCGAGAAAAAAGAAGCTGTTTTGCAAGTGTCAATATCACTTCTTGCAAAACGGCTTCTTTGTAATTTTTTTAAATTACGAGCGGAGCGTTGCTCCGAAGCGGTATTCGAGAGAGCGCACGATCTTATCAAACGCTTTCTGTGCTTCCTCCGCTTTAAGTGTACGTTCGGGATTCATCATAGTAAGGGAGAACGCAACACTCATTTTACCCTGTCCCAAAACGGGGTTTTTGTAAATATCAAAAAGTTCGACTTTGTCCACAATCCCTCCGCCTGCCGAGCGTATTGCATCAATCATAGGTCCGATTTCCGCAGTATCGTCCACAAGCACGGCAAGGTCTCTCTGCACCGAGGGATACTTGGGCAACGGCTTATAAAGCGTCTTTGTGCAAGCGCATTCAAACAAAGTTTTAAGGTCTACCTGTGCCGCAAGAGGTCTTCCCGAGATGCCGAATTTTTCTGCCGTATCGGGATGAATTTCACCCAAATATGCAACTGTCCTGTTGCCAACCGTCACTTTTGCCTGTCTGCCCGGATGCATAAAAGGCAGGTCGCTTCTCGTGTAAGTACCCTTAATGCCGAAATAGTCAAACTCCGTTTCAAGTGTGGATTTAAGCGTAAAGAAGTCTTCGTTTTCGCCCATTAATCCGAATATGAGCGTACTGCGCTCTTCGGGCTGTTCTTCTACGGGCTGACTCTTTGGCAGGAACAGACGGCTCACCTCAAACAGACGCATTTCCTTTGCGCCCTTTGCGGAATTGGATGCCATTACGTTAAGCATTGAAGAATACAGTTGCGTGCGCATTACCGAATAGTCTTCGCCTAAGGGATTAAGCAGTTTTACCGTGTTATCGGAAGAGATGTTAAGCATATCGTATGCCTTTTGGGAAATAAAAGAATATGTCGATATCTCGTTCATACCCATTGATACGGCAAGTTCTTTGACTTTGTCGGTCATAAGTCTGTCTTTTGTCTTGGTTCCCCTTGTAAGCACGCCCGAAAGAGGCTTGGAAACTATATGGTCATATCCGTAAACCCTTATTATCTCTTCGGCAATATCCGCAACGCCCTCTATATCGTCTCTGCGAGTGGGTACGGAGCAAACCATTACGCCGTCCTCATATTTTGCATCAAGCCCTAAATTGTCAAGTATGCTCTTTATTGTTTCTTTCGGAACGGAGATACCCAAAAGCGCTTCGACTTTTTCTATGGGCACTGTCAGTTCTCTCGTTTGGGGAAGTTCTTCGTACACATCGGGATTCCAACTTGTTATATCGCCTGCATCAAGTTCATCGATAAGGTGAAGTGCTCTGTCAAGGGCAAAACGGCAGCCGGAAATATCCACGCCCTTTTCAAACCTTGAAGAAGCCTCTGTGGCAATACCCAAAGTTCTTGCAGTCTTTCTTACGCTGTCTCGGCGGAATTTAGCCGATTCGAAGAATATAGCACCTGTGTTATCTTTAATTTCACTGTTTTCACCGCCCATTACGCCTGCAAGACCGATAGCACGTTCACCGTCGGCTATAACAAGCATATCCGAAGAAAGCACGTGATCCTTGCCGTCAAGAGTGGTAAGTTTTTCACCCTCTTCACTTCTGCGCACAATGATACTGCGGTTTGAAACGTCGTTCACGTCAAAGGCGTGCATAGGCTGTCCCGTTTCCAACATAACAAAATTGGTTATATCAACTATGTTGTTTATGGGGCGCATACCTGCCGAATTTAAGCAATCGGACAGCCACTTGGGTGAGGGAGCGATCCTTATGTTTTCAACCTGTGCGCCGATATAACGGGGACAAAGGTCGCTGTCCTTTACCGTAACGTTTATCTTTTCTTTTGCCTCGCATTTTACGGTATAATCCGTATCGGGCATTTTTATCTGCTTATCAAGGCATACCGCAACCTCTCGGGCAATACCCAATACGCAGTTGCAGTCGGGGCGGTTGGACGTTACCGAAAAATCTATAACGCAATCGTCAAGCCCGAGCACGGCATTCATATCCGTACCCGTTGCCCATTTTTCTTCCAAAATAAGTATTCCGTCCACATCCGCACCGGGGAAATCCGTTCCCTTAATGCCCAGTTCAGTGCCGGAGCACATCATACCGTTACTGGGAATGCCTCTCAACTTGCCCTTTTTAATATGCACTCCTCCGGGCAAATGAGAATCGTGCAATGCGGCGGGAACATATGCGCCCTCAAACACGTTTTGCGCACCCGTAACTATCTGCACGTTTTCTTCACCGCCGCAATCAAGTTGGCAGACAAGCAAGTGATCCGAATCGGGATGTTTTTCTATTTCAAGAATTTTCGCAACGACAACGTTGGTCATTACGGTATTTTTTTCCATACCCTCCACTTCAAAACCCTGACAGGTCATTCTTTCGCAGAGTTCCTCGGGAGTAACGTCTATATCCACATATTTTTTAAGCCAATTAAGCGATACTTTCATTTTTCCACCTCTTACTTAAACTGTTTAAGAAATCTCACGTCGTTTTCAAACACAAGACGGAGATCGGGTATCTTATACCTTGTAGTGGTGATACGGTCAATACCTATACCGAAGGCGAAACCGGAATAAACCTCCGGATCGATACCGCATTCTCTCAAAACGTTGGGATGCACCATACCTGCGCCGAGTATCTCTATCCAGCCTGTGCCCTTGCAAACTCTGCAACCTTTGCCTCCGCACTCACTGCACGTAAGGTCAACTTCAACGCTTGGCTCGGTAAAGGGGAAATACGATGGACGGAATTTAACTTTAACGTCTTTGCCGTACATTTCCCGTGCAAATTCTTCCAAAACGTATTTAAGATGGCAAAGGTTGATACCCTTGTCCACCACAAGTCCCTCCAATTGGTGGAAAACGGGCGAATGTGTAGCATCAACTTCGTCTGCACGGTATACTCTGCCCGGACATATTACCCTTATGGGAACGTTGCGTGTTTTCATCGTACGGATCTGTGCCGCAGACGTCTGCGTGCGGAGAAGCAGATTTTTTGCTATGTAGAACGTATCCTGCATATCTCTTGCAGGGTGATCTTCGGGCAGGTTAAGTGCCTTAAAGTTGTAATAGTCCGTTTCAACTTCCGGTCCGTCAACCACGTCAAACCCCATACTGCGGAAGATTTCGCACATCTTCTCCTGTGTAAGCGTAAGGGGATGATACGTACCCGTTTTGCAAGGCTGTGCCGGAACGGTAACATCCACAACTTCGTTTTTAAGTTGTTCCTCCCTGTGTGCCCTGTTAAGTTCTTCTTTTTTGTCGGCAATAGCCTCTTCGATTGCATTGCGCAGTTCGTTTACCTTTTGCCCCATTTTGGGTCTCTCTTCGGGAGAAAGCGACCCCATTGAACGCAAAAGCTCGGTAAGTTCGCCTTTTTTACCCGTAAAGGTCACCCTAAGGTCTTCAAGGTCCTCCATTCCGTTAAGCGAAGCAAGGCGTTCTTCAAAATGTGCCTTAACTGCCGATAATTTTTCAAACATCCTAAATTCCTCCAAAAATAAAAATAGGCCTCCGTCCTAAGGGACGAAGACCGCGGTACCACCCTAATTTACACCGAATATTTCGGTGCCTCTAACGGCTGTAACGGTGCCTAACCGCCCGAGCCTACAACAATTTTCAGCCCGAAAACTCCAAAGGGAACTTCAACGTGCCTTTCCCGAAACGCTCTCAGCCTTTACGCTTCTCTCTGTAAGGGAAACAAACAGGTCTACTTTCCTTCTTCACTGTCTTTACCTTTGGTATTTTACCATACGCTTCCGTTTTTTGCAAGTGCTTTTTTACCTTGGCTTATAGGTACCGCAGGAACATTCCCTGCACGGTCTTTCCGATGGTGACAGCACGTGTATTCCCCCTGCCGTGCAAACGCACTCATCATTGTGGCAACAGTCGAATTTTCCGCAGGAAATCGGTATATCTTCATTTTTATCGCTTCTGTCAAGGGACATATCCTCACCCATTTCCATCAACAGTCTGCTTCCGCTGTTCGAAACCCTGTATGCATAAGTCGTGCACCTTGCATTGGACGTATCTTCTTTGCCGTCCCTCACGTGCACCACCGCCGCATCGCAAGCGCCTCCGCAGTTGTGCATACAGTTTTCCGCATCGCATTTAATATTGCTTTTCATAAAAACTTCCTTTCCGGTATCTTGCACCGCAAAAATATCTTTTTATTATCTTACGCCGTAATTCGGTTTATATACTGAAAAAAGTTGATTTATTACGTATCTTGTGTTACAATAACTGTCTAACACAGTACATATTCTTCGGAGGTATTAAAATGCAACAAACCGACGTTACCGCTTTTATTAAAGGCGCTATACGCTTTGAATCGGAGGACGGCTATATATTCCCTCGCCGATTTACGAAAAAGCAAGAAGGAATTCTGATTGAAAGAGGGCACGATGCACATTCCCGTATGAACGCATCCCAAAGACTTGAATTTATCACCGCAGGCGGAAAATTCAATCTTGAACTTTGCCACCGTGACGGAGATTTTTCCCATACGGTGCTCTACGATAACGGCATTTGCGTAAAACGCCCTCCAATAGATACGAAAGACGGAACTTTTGAATACGATATCCCCTACGGTGAAAAACGCAAAGTTGCCCTGTACTTCGGCAACAATAACACCACGGGATTTAAAAACGTTACGTTACCCCCCGATGCCGTGCCCACCGAAAAGAAACTCAAATACCTTGCCTTGGGCGACTCCATAACCCACGGCTACTATTCCGATATTCCCTCGCTTACGTATGTAAATATTCTTGCGGATATGATGAATGCCGAAGTTTTAAACCACGGTGTGAGCGGAGAGATGTTCCTTGACAGAATGCTTGACGGAGATATGGATTTCGACCCAGATATTATTACCGTTGCATACGGCACAAACGATTGGGCAAAGTGCAATGACGGTCTTGAAGAAAACATCCGCCGATATTTTGAAAAACTTAAAAGCATCTACCCCAATGCCGAAATTTTCGCCGTTACGCCTATTTACAGAGCCAATGAAGACGAAGTTCATCCCGTAGGCACGCTGAACGACGTGCGCAATATGATTAAGCGCAATGCTTGCGGACACGTCATCGACGGTTTAACGCTTTTTGACCGCACCCACGGTTTTTACGGTGACGGAGAAGCGAACGAAGCAGGTCTTCATCCCAACATTCTCGGATTTTTGCTTTACGGTCAGCGTCTTTTCTCACAAATACGCTCACTTTGCCCCGAATTGTTTGACACAAACGGAAAAATATAATATAATAACACCGTTGAAGCGCTTGCACAGCAAGGCTTTTCACTTACAGTTTAACGCATAAACGCAAATATATAAAAGTTAGGAGTATATTATGAGCGAAAATAAAAATATGATGACCGCCGAAGGTAAGGCGAAACTCCAAGAAAAACTTGACTACTATCTTCAAGTTAAACGTCCCGAGGTTTCTCGCAGGATTGCCGCCGCAAGGGAATTGGGCGACCTTTCGGAAAACGCCGAGTATGACGAAGCAAAACGCGATCAGGCTGAAATGGAAGCCGAAATTCTTTCAATGCAACAGCAACTTAACAATGCTGTTGTTATCGACGATTCGCTTCTTCCCAACGACGAAGTTCGCGTAGGCTCCAAAATAAGGCTTAAAGATATGCAGACAAAGGAAGAATTCATCCTTGACATAATCGGTTCAAGCGAGGCAGATCCATTTAACGGCAAAATATCCAACCTCAGCCCCATCGGCAGTGCTCTTTTGCACAAGAAAAAAGGGGCAACCGTAAAGATCAACACGCCTGACGGTGTTCTTTCATACAAACTTCTTGAAATAATGCCCAAAGACTGAGAAATGCTTTAAAGAAAAAAACTCTCCTCGGTCAAAGGGAGAGTTTTTATTTATGAAAAATACAGATCGGAGATTATTATGGCTGACATTACAGATAAAGAACTCAGTGAGGTATTGCAGGTTCGCCGAAACAAACTTGCCGACCTCGTTGCAAACGGAAAAGACCCTTACAAAATCACAAAATACGATATTACGAAAACTTCCCAAGAGATTTTTGCGGAATATTCCGACGGTGACGAAATGACCGTCAGCATTGCCGGCAGACTTATGAGCAAAAGAGTAATGGGAAAAGCAAGTTTTGCCCATATCAGGGACTCTAAAGGTCTCATCCAACTTTACGTTGCCCGTGACGAGATCGGCGTTGACGAATACACCGCTTTCAAACAAATGGATATCGGCGACATCGTAGGCGTAAAAGGCTACGTTTTCCGCACAAAGACAGGCGAAGTATCCGTGCACGCAAAAGAACTCATTCTCCTTTCCAAATCTCTTCTTCCCTTGCCGGAAAAATTTCACGGTCTTAAAGATATCGACACAAGATACCGTCAGAGAGAAGTTGACCTTATCGTCAACCCCGAAGTTGCTGATACTTTCCGCAAGCGTTCGCAGATACTGAAAGAGATCCGCAACTATCTTGACTCAAAGGGATTTTTGGAAGTTGATACTCCCATACTGGTTCCCCTTGAAATCGGTGCATCTGCACGTCCTTTCAAGACTCACCACAACACGCTTGATATGGATATGTACCTGCGCATCGAAACCGAACTTTACCTTAAACGACTTATTGTCGGCGGTCTCGACAGAGTTTACGAAGTAGGCAGAATTTTCCGTAATGAAGGTATGGACACAAAGCACAACCCCGAATTTACCACTATTGAACTTTATCAGGCATTCACCGACTTCCACGGTATGATGGACCTTGTTGAAGAACTTTACACGATGCTTGCCGAAAAGATTTGCGGAAGCACCGTTATCACCTATCAGGGCAAGGAAATCAATATGGGTCATTGGGAGCGCTTGACAATGGTTGAAGCCGTTAAGAAATACAGCGGTTGCGACTATAACGATTGGAAAACCGATGAAGATGCCCGTGCCTGTGCCGCCGAAAAACACGTTTCCGTGCCTGAGGATGCAACAAAAGGTACTGTTCTCGTTGAGTTCTTTGACGCTTTTGTTGAAGAGAACCTTATTCAGCCTACATTCATTTACGATTACCCCGTTGAAAACAGTCCTCTTGCAAAGCGCAAACCCGACGATCCCGCATTTACCGAGCGTTTTGAATACTTCATCAACGCCACCGAATACGGCAATGCATTCAGTGAACTTAACGACCCCATCGACCAAAGACAGCGCTTTGAAGAGCAGGTCGCAAAGAAAAAAGAGGAAGAACCCGATTCATCGGCAAAAGTCGATTACGACTTTGTTACCGCCCTCGAATACGGTATGCCCCCCACAGGTGGCCTCGGTTTCGGTATCGACCGCCTTGTAATGCTCCTCACCGACTCCGCCTCCATAAGAGACGTCCTGTGCTTCCC
>CAZBLS010000038.1:0-603 GCA_964492705.1 uncultured Oscillospiraceae bacterium
AGGGAACATTATCATATGCTCCCAAAAACTGCAACGGAAGCGTGGAAGAAGAGGGGTTTTTTGCGCAATGACTTCATCGCACGCTCCAAAAATTCGCATTTACATTGCTTTTTTTGGGGAGATTACGGAAAGTTTTCCGCAAAGGCTTTACTACGCTCCCCCAAAAAAACTGCAACGGAAGCGTGGAAGAAAATGACGGGTATTGGGGCAATGACTTCATTGCACGCTCCAAAAATTCGCATTCACATTGCTTTTTTTGGGGAGATTGCGGAAAAATGGCTTTCAACACGGGAAATTTTTGCATAGACAAAACGTTTTTTGTAGATTAGATCAAATTACCGACTTATTAAATCAAAGAGGTTTTGTAACAGTAAGTGTTTTCGAAAACTTGCAAATCGTGTTTTCATTATATTGCAGATGAACGATGATGCGATTACGTTACAATATCTCTATCAAATATTAAATCACGTTTTTTACCGTGAAAGTTGCTTCCGTAATATTTTAAAATTGCCAAGTTGCGCCACGGAACGGATGAAAATACTGTATTTTCGCATATTTACATCAAATTACAGGTTTTTTAAGTGCAATTTATGCAAATAATAT
>CAZBLS010000038.1:613-16050 GCA_964492705.1 uncultured Oscillospiraceae bacterium
TAATATAGTAGTAAAATTTAAAAAATTATTAAAATTAACAAAAAAAGAGTTGACAATTGTATTCGGTGAGGGGTATAATAACATCAGATTTAAAAGGTGTTTTCGGCACCGAGAAAGGAAATGAAAAAAATGAAAAAATTTTTTAAAGCAGTAGTAGCTACGGCTGTTGCGGCGGCAGTGCTTTCAACGGTAGCATTTGCGGCTGACGGTGTAATCTACAAACGCGATTTCAGCGACGGCGTGAAAGAAGACGGATTCCAGGGTTCAAGTGCGAAGACCGAAATTGTAGACGGCGCACTTAAATTCACGACCGAAAAGGCTTGGGAATCTCCTTATTGGCAGTTGGCTCCGGCTATTAAGGAGGCAATGGAAAAGAATAATCTTACCGAAGCAACGGTAACTATTTCTTTTGACGTATCCACCGAGGATGGCGAACAGTTGGGCGTTCTTCTCAGAGGCGTTGACAACCGTGAAGATTCAGATACAGCATCGGGAAACATTATTAAGCGTTTGGGAATGATAACTTCCTTTGACGAAACCTATGAGTATTCCTTTGATATGACCGCTGATGATCTTGCCGGCATTGCGGCAGGCGACACTTACAAATTTATGTTTGACAATATGAAGGGCGAAACTCTTGCATTTACCGTTGACAACCTTGTTGTATCGCTTGACGAGCTTGGCGGAGGCTCAACTGCTGACGGCGCAGGAGAGCAGAAACCTGCTAACAAACCCACCAACACCGGTGATGTTCTTCCCGTTGCAACGGTAGTAGTTGCTCTCGGCGCAGTAGTTTCTCTTGCAATCGTAAGCAAAAAGAAAAGAGAAATCTAATTTAATTTAACAAATTAAAACGGTACCTACGGGTGCCGTTTTTTTGTTGCCGTAATGGGGCGTGGAATTAGAAATTAGTAATTAGGAGGGGGGACGGAAAATTAAGGCAAGAGAAAATGATGGGTATTGATTTGGCGAAACAGCAAATGTAACTACGGAAATAAAATAATCAAAAAAAGTGAAAAAAAGTATAAAATTTACTTGACGGACCTATTTGCAATGTTATATACTTATAATAAAGTTATAAATTCATAACCAAATATAATTGCACAGCCGAGGTTTTCAGGCAGAAAGAGGATACTATTTATGAAATTGCGTGCACCTGCGTATCCGTTAGTAACGGTTGATCCCTATTTCAGTTTGTGGAGTATGTGTGACGAATTAAACGGCGACGACGTAAAACTTTGGACGGGAAAGCGGAAGTATATCAGCGGATATGTGTATATTGACGGTGAAAAGCACGTTTTTATGGGCAAAATTGACGGCGTAAAGAAGATGAAACAGGAAAAGACAGAGGTTTCGGCTTTTTCTACCGTATATACTTTTTCTTCAAGCGGAGTGCGTGTTAGGGTAAAATTCACCACACCCGTACTTCCCGATGACCTTGACGTGGCAACACGGCCGATTTCGTATATAGAAATTTCGCAAGAGAGCATTGACGGCAACAAACACAGAGTAAAAGCGGAAATAAACGTTTCGGATGAACTGTGCAAGGAAGAGTGGCTCACGCCCGTAAAAATGCATAAGGTGGAAAATGGATATTCCGCAATGAAAGTGGGTTCAAGCGAGCAGACGGTGCTTGGTAGATCCGGCGATAACGTATCGATAAATTGGGGCTGGGCATATTTGGCAATAGAAGACGGAACGGTGGAAGAGTCAAGTGATTCGGGATTTCGCTGTATGTGCGGAGAAAAGGATATTACCGATACCAATGCGCTGTTTGTACTTGCCTACGACGATATATATTCAATAACTTATTTCGGCGAACGTCTTGAAGCCTATTGGAAGAGAAACGGCGAAACTATTGAGGAAGTTATATCAAAAGCCTTTCAAGAATACGGTTCTCTTTTGGAAAAATGCCGTGATTTTGACGGAAAATTGGACAGAGATGCAAAAAAAGCAGGTGGAGAAAAATACAGTGACCTGTTAAGGCTTGCACTTAGGCAGGTTATGGCGGCGCATAAGGCAGTGCTTGACAAAAACGGCAAACTTCTGTTTATTTCAAAGGAGTGTTTCAGCAACGGCTGTGCCGGAACGGTAGACATTATGTATCCGTCTTCACCTATGTTCCTGCTTTACAATACCGAACTTGTTAAGGGAATGTTGCGTCCCGTACTTGATTATTCGGGAAGCGGTAGGTGGAAGTTCGATTTTGCACCTCATGATTTAGGACGTTATCCCATACTTAACGGACAGATATACGGCGGTGGCGAAAACAGCAATCGTAATCAGATGCCCGTGGAAGAAAGCGGAAATATGCTTATAACGGTTTCGGCACTTTCCTTTGCAAGCGGTAACACCGATTTTGCGGAAGAATACTTTGATATTCTGTCAAAATGGGCGGATTATCTTGTGCAGTACGGTTTCGATCCCGAGGAGCAACTTTGTACCGACGATTTTGCGGGGCACTTGGCGCATAACTGCAATCTTTCGGTAAAAGCGATAGTGGCAATAGGCGCATTCGGTACGGTTTGTAAAAAAATGGGTAAAGTAAACAAGGGCGAAGAATATTTGCGCATTGCAAAAGAGAGAGCGGAACGCTGGGTAAAGGAAGCGGATAACGGTGACGGCACTTTCCGCCTTACCTTCGACAGGGAAAATACGTTCAGTATGAAATATAATATGGTGTGGGACAGACTTATGAATTTGGGTCTTTTCCCTCAAAGTGCAGTTGAAAATGAAGTAAAAGGGTATAAAAAGCATTTCTGCCCCTACGGTCTTCCCCTTGATTCCCGTGCCGACTATACAAAGTCCGATTGGCTTGTTTGGACGGCAACTCTTGCCGACGGTTTAACGGAAGAAGTTTCCTTTGACGATTTTATCTCGCCTCTGTGGACAATGTACAATTTCTCTCCTGCAAGAGTTCCGCTGACGGATTGGTATTCAACGGTCACTTCGATGCAGTGCGGATTTCAGCACAGATCCGTACAGGGCGGTCTGTTTATAAAATTGCTTGAACTTTACGGCACGGTCAAAGCGGAATAATATGAAAAACATTATGAAAACCGCCGTGGCGGTAATGACGTTATTTATGCTTATATTGGCAGTGTTTGCCACGAGGCAGGTGTTCTTTAAGGAATCGGATTTCGGTAAGGAATGGGTTAATTATTTGCTTATTGCAATTATGTTCGCCATTTGTGCCGTTTTGACGGTTTGTCTGGTGCAAGGAAAATTCAGTATAAAAAGGATAGGATTTTATCTTCTGCATACGGGGCTTATAATAATGCTTGCAGGCGGACTTATCTACTTTATAAACGGCATAAAAATAAACGGTGTTTACCCCGTAAACCGATATGCTCTGTCGTCACAGGCGGTGCACGCTATGGAAAAGAGCAACAGGATAAAGGGCGAAGAGTATATAGCGGATTTCAATTCCTTTGACTTGGGAGTTTCGGATCTTAAAGTGGAATATTACGAACCTGTCTACGATATTTACCGAATCGGCGAAAACGGTAATTTTTCCGAACGGTTAAGGACGGATATTGAGATAAACGGCGAGGGATATTACGATTTCGGCGAATACGGCTTAAAAAAGGCGGAAAACGGGGAAAATATTCAACTTGACGGAAATGTTTACGCAGTGTCACGCACTTCGGTAAAAAGTTACTTGGGAACTTTGAACATAAGAAATCATAAAACGGGTGAAAAATATACCGAAGAAATAAGCATAAATCATCCTTTACGGGTAAACGGTTGGAAAATATATTTGATGGCGTACAGCGCTGAACAAAATTCGGTTACATTTACATTTAAATACGATCCGGCAGAATATATTATCCTTACGGGAATTTGGGCGGTGATCATCGGCTCGTTTTTAATGAGTTTCGCGCGTTTAGGCGGAAAGGAGAAAAAATGAGTATCGGATTAATGAAAACGCTTTTGGCTTTTTCCGCTCTTTTCTATCTTTCTTCGGCTATCCTTTCGTTTTTGAAAAAGAAAAAGATTTCGGCGTGCCTCGGGTTAGGCGCACTGTTGCTTAATTTATCCGCAGTTGTTGGAAATTTTATAAACAACGGTTATGTTCCTTTCGTAAGTATGTATCAGGTACTTGCATTTTTGGGCGTTTGCTTTACTTTTGCGGATATCTATACGGTTT
The DNA here is from genome assembly GCA_964492705.1 of uncultured Oscillospiraceae bacterium. Lineage (GTDB taxonomy): Bacteria > Bacillota > Clostridia > Christensenellales > QALW01 > UMGS1322. Next base: position 4,764 of record CAZBLS010000038.1, read on the forward strand.
TTGTGTGCAAGGACAGCCAAATAACACCGTATTTCAGACTGTGTTCATTTGCGGTTATGATGGGTTGCTGTTTTATGGATGCAACCGCAATATGGCATTTTGTGCCTGCCTTGCAGTCGGTGTGGTTTGTGCCTCACGTGTTTTGCTATATGCTGTCATATTCCCTTTGCACCGTTGCATCGGTATTGTCGGCGGTAAGGTATTTTTATAAAAACAGGGAAGATGCGGACAAGGGAATTTATCGCCTCGTAACGGTGGCGTTTCCCTTTATGACGGCAGGAATGCTTATGGGTGCCGTGTGGGCTAACGAAGTTTGGACGGAGTTTTGGTCGTGGGATGCAAAGGAAAATTGGGCGCTTATTACGTGGTTGTGCTATTCGCTGTATCTGCACTGCCTTAAATGGGAAAAACTGAAAAAATATGCGTATGTTTTCAATATTTTAGGATTTTTTGCCCTGTTTATGGCGTTTCAGGGTGTAAATATTTTCGGAACAACGGGTGTTCATTCCTATTCATAACAAAGAAAGGTTGATAAGTATGAAAAAGAAAGCGAAACTTATACTGCTTGCTTTGGGAGTAACGGCGGTCGCAGTGGGTGCTATTGCGTTGTATTCGGTTTTGGCATCCAATGTGGAGTACGTAGAGTACGAAAAGGATTATATTTCTCCTGCGGATATATCCGTTTTGGGAGATAATGCCTATGTTGCCGATGCAACTATGGGTAAGGTGTATAAACTGTCGGTTACGGAAAATAAGGTTAAGGCTACTTGGAATGCACAGGCGCAGGCAAACGGAGTAATTGCAACGGACAACGGTGTGTTTGCACTCACAGGTTCTCTTGACGGCAAAATTACCAAGTTGGACGGAAATCTTAAAGTGCTCGCACAGGCGGAAACGGGGCATACTCCCGTATCGGCGTGCGTGTTGGCTGATAAAATTTACGTAGCCAACAGATTTTCGGGCACGGTAAGCGTGTATGGTACGGCAGACCTTACTAAGATAGGTGACGATATACCCGTAGGCAGAGAACCTATGGCACTTGCCGTTGCCGAAAATAAAATATACGTGGCAAAACATTTGCCCGAATCTGCGGCAAATTCCGATGAGGGAACGTGCGCTACGGTAGCGGTAATAGATACATTAAACGGAAACAGCGTTAAAAACATAAAACTTACCAACGGTTCCGGCGGAGTAAAAGGAATTACTTCCGACGGCGAGAAAGTATACGTTGCCCATATTATAGCCAGGTATGCTTATCCCACTTCGCAACTTGACAGAGGTTGGATAAACACCAATGGGCTTTCTGTCATAGACGTGAACAGCGACGTATTGGACGCTTCCGTGCTTCTTGATGAAGTTGAATTGGGTGCACCTAATCCTTGGGGTGTTAAGGTGAGCGGGAATAAACTTGCGGTTACCGTTTCGGGCGCTCATAAGGTTATAATTCTCGATACGGAAGAACTTTTCAACCGCATTGAAACAGTAAAACAGGGTAATAACGGGAAAGTAAAGACGGCGGAAGAAATTGCCGATTATCTGCCTTTCTTGGACGGAATGCGTAATGCAGTCGAACTGTCGGGCGAGGGATGCAGAAACCTTGATATCGGCAACGGAAAGGCGTATATTTGCAACTATTTCACGGGTAATATAGAAATTGTAGATATTGAAAACGGCACGGTTTCGGGCACGTTGGAATTGGGAACACAACCGGATGAGGATGAAAAAAGGCAGGGCGAGATACTTTGGTATGACGGAACAGCGTGCTACCAGAATTGGGAGAGTTGCGCTTCCTGCCACCCCGACGGAAGAACGGACGGATTGAACTGGGATAACCTGAATGACGGCCTCGGCAATCCCAAACAGGCGGCAAGTATGGTATATTCCCATCGCACACCGCCGGTTATGATAACGGGAGCGAGGGATTCGGCTGAACTTGCGGTTCGCAAAGGTATGCAGTACATACAGTTTAACACGATGAGCGAAGAACAGATGGCGTGCATAGACGAATATCTTAAAAGTATTACCCCCGAGCAAAGCCCGTATCTTAACAGAGACGGCTCTTTGACCGAACTTGCAAAAGAGGGACAGGAAATTTTTGTATCGGCAGGATGTGCGGAATGTCATCCGGCACCGCTGTATACGGACCTAAAAAAACATACTTCAAGCATTTTTTTTGACGGAAAGGACCCCGACGGTTGGGAAAACAGAGAATTTGCCACACCTACGCTTGTTGAAATATGGCGTACCGCACCTTATTATTTTAACGGTAGTTTTACTTCGCTGAAAGAAGCGGTGGAAGCATCGTTGGGGGCTGATCACGGCTTGACCGAGCATCAGGTGGATGCATTGTGCGAATTTGTGGGTTCAATAGGTAATATAAACGAATATTACGGTGTTGAACAGGTGCGCATTGATGACGGGCAGGGAAATGAAAAGATAAACGATCTTGTTTCGGGTACGTTAAAGACCGTGACGGTGAAAAAACAGCTTGATACGGATAAAAAAGCAAAGGTTACTTTTACTTTGTACAGAGAAAACGGAGATAAAGTGTGCGAATTTACCGAAACGCTTAAAGCAATGAATACAGGCGATACGGCAAGGATTACGGTAAACTTAAAAATTCCCGATGACATCCAAACCGGCGATTATGCGATCATAACGGTTACTGATGCGTCGGACAGCACCGTAAAACTTGCAACGGATATCAGAATATCCTAAGTGAAAGGGGCGAAAAAAGTGAAGAACAAACGTTTATTATCGGCACTGTTTGCCTTTGTAATGGCTTTTGTTACGGTAATCACTCCCGTTTCGTCAATGGCGGACGGAGCAAACAAGTATGCGCAGTTGCTTAATACCGCTTCACGGTGGATAGTTGTGCGCAACCAAGTACTCGGCGGAACTCACTATGCTTACAGTGAGAGCGTAAGCGGTGAAGCGGAAGATCCGGGCCCCGAGGGTAATGACGGTTGGGGCGCAACTCTGCGTAGCGGTTCGGAAATGATTATATTAAGTTTGAACGAGAAAAACGGCAAACTCGAAACGTCGGAGGAGTTAATATTAAATTCCGACAGCGGTGTTATAAGAGATCCCGACGTGAGCCAAGACGGCACAAAGGTGGTTTTCTCGTGGAAAAAGAGTGTTGATGACGATTATCATCTGTATTTAATGGATCTTACCGCCACCGATCCGCAGGAAACGGTTACGCAGTTGACTTTCGGCAGTGATATTGCGGATATCGAACCTAAATTTCTTGCAAACGGCAAAATAGTGTTTAATTCCACAAGATGTATACAGAATATCGATTGCCATAAAGTGCCCGTTTCTAACCTGTACATTTGTGACGGAGACGGAAGCAACATAATAAGGGTAGGCTACGATCAGGTTACCACCACTTATCCCACCGTTACAAGTGACGGCAGAGTGCTGTATACACGTTGGGATTATAACGACAGGAACCATATGTATATTCAGGGACTGTTCCAAATGCAACAGGACGGCACAAATCAAACGGAACTTTGGGGAAATAATGCCTGCACACCCACGGCACTGTATCACGTGCGTGAGATTGCGGGAGAAAGTTCCAAGTATGTGGCAGTTGCAGGCGGACATCATCAGTTGCAGTGGGGCAAGTTGGTTATTATAGATACTTCCGTTGACCGTAATGCCAAAGAAGCGGTAACTTATCCTTTCCCCGAGGACGGCGGAGATTATGAGGAACACATTGACGGGCATAATGCTACGGTTCCGCTGTACAGATATCCCGTGGCGATAAACGATCACGAATTTATCGTTTCTTATCTTCCGGATTCATATGAAAAGGGATTGGAAGCACCGTTCGGCATATATTATATGAATTCCGAAACAGGAGAGAAGACGCAGATTTGTTCCGCAAACGGTAAAAGACCTGCCTCCCAATGTGTGCCCATAAAGGAAAGAAATATTTTTAACCGCCCGAGTATGGTAAATTACGGCACCGATACGGGCACATATTACGTTGCCGACGTATATGCCGGTGAGGCAATGAAAGATTTTAACCGTACGGAAGACAATTATATAAAGTATTTGAGAGTGGTTGCCCTTGAATACCGCACATCCGCAGTGGGATTGCATACTAATTCAAGCAGTTTTACGCAAGGAGGAATTTATACACCCGTGGCTGTTACAAACGGTACGTGGGATGTAAAACGGATACTCGGCATAACCGACGTTTATGAGGACGGCTCGGCTATGTTTAAAGTACCGTCCGATACGCCGGTATATTTCCAACTGTTAAATCAGGACGGAGAAATGGTGCAGACAATGCGCAGTTGGTCCACGCTTATGCCGGGCGAAACGTTCTCTTGCATAGGCTGTCACGAAGATAAAAACACCGTACCTCCGGCAAAGGGAAATACAACGCTTGCTATGAAAAACGGCGTGCAGTCCCTTAAACAGGACCTTTGGATGGATATGACGGATGAAGAGTACAGCAACTATCTGTCAAACGGCGGAGAGGGATTTTCCTATCAGGAGAATATTCAGCCTATACTTGACAACAGTTGTATTTCCTGTCACGGTGATACTTCCGCAGCCGAAAGCCTTATAGGCGCAAAAGCGGAAAGTTCCAAAACCGAAACGTCGGGGACTTCCGAAAACGAAACTTATTTATTCAGCAAGGATTCTTCCTTTAAATATTTGATGGCAGAGACAAAACTTACCGACGGCAGTTGGAAAACGGAAACTTTTTCCGACAGCACTTGGCAGACGGGTAAAGGACCTTTCGGCGCAGGTCCCACACCGCCCAAAGGGCAGAATACCGAGTGGAATATCTACGGCAAAAAGGGATATATCTATCTGCGCAACACCTTTAACGTGACAAAGGAACAAAAGGATAACGGCAAGTTTATACTTAATATTGCTTACGACGAATCTCCCGAAGTTTACGTTAACGGCGTAAAGGTGTTTGATAAGAGCAGTAACGGCAATAACGGATATATAACCGAATATCTTGATTTTGATATTACCGACAAAGTAAAAAGCGCACTTAAAGAGGGCAAAAACACAGTAGCGGTTTATACCGAAAATACGGCAGGCGGTGCGTATATAGGCGTTTCTCTCAGAGTAAAGCAAAATGCTGTAAGTCAGGAGAAGCCATTCACGGATATTCTTCCCGTACGCCAAAGCGGTTGGAATTATATTGGCAGTGAACCCGACAGCGCAAATTGGATGACGGCGGATTACACACCAACCGAGGCAAAGGGTTGGGCGCTTAATGCAAAAGGCGGATTCGGCAACGGCAAGTTCGGGGGAACAGATCCCTCAACGCAGTGGAAATCTTCGGTCATATACCTGCGCAGAAATTTCGCCCTTTCCGATGAGATTTTCAATAAAATAAACGGCGGAAACTATAAAGTTTATCTGAATATCGGATATGACGAAGAGCCGACAGTTTACCTTAACGGCGAGAAGATACTGTCCCTTAACGGATATTCCACCGCATACGAAAAACACGATGTGACCTATGCTTTTAAAAAAGCGATGAAAAAGGGCGAGAATATCTTGGCTATATCGGGTAAGCAGACTTACGGCGGACAGTATATGGATTGCGGTATAGTCTTACAGGAACGTGCTTCCGTAGGTACTGCGCAGTTCTCCCTTAAAGGTGACAGCGTGCTTGGCAAAAACGAAAAGATGTATTACTCCCTTTCGTATCTTGTGCTCACGGGAGCGGTAAAAGCAGGCGGTGAGTTCCACGGTAATGCTTCCAACAGACTTACAAATTGGGTTTCCGCATTCTCCGATTGCGCTATACAGGCGCCCGAAAGTGCCGGTTCGACCCAAAGCAATTTAATTACATTGCTTTCCGACGGACATTACAGCGCAAATTTAAGCGAAAAAGATCTTTTTGCAATAAAAGCGTGGATAGATTTGGGTGTGCCGTTTAGAGGTTCTTATGACGAAAATTCCAATTGGTCGCTTGAAGACCAACGCCATTATGACGAAATGGAACTTAAACGGGATTTTTACCAAACACAGGACACGCAGACCAAACTGAAACTTGCAAACAAACTTGATACAAACGGACTTGCGCTTAAAGCAACTTACACCGCATCTTCGGGCAAAGTGCTTGCCCAAACTACGGGTGACGGTCAGTTGGTATTAAACGTAAATAACAGGAAACTTACGGCAGGGGACAAAGTTACGGTTGAACTTCCGCAAGGATGTAATTATATTTACTTTAATATAGGCAACCGTGTTGCGGAGTCGCTTATTTACGTACCCGACGGAAAATTTGAATATACCGTACCCTCGGATATAAACAAACTTTTCCCCAAAATGGTATATTCCAACGATCACCAAACGGTTTCGGTAAGAATACCTACGAAAAGTGAGATGAGTACCGTACAGAATTTGGCGGTCAACCCGTACGACAGCGCAAATTCATCCGTATATCCCCATGCTACCGCAACTAATACTTATGGTAACAACACTATGTCGGAATTCCTTGTGCGCAATGCTATCGACGGATATACCGACAATGCATCGGGGCACGGCGTTTATCCTGCCCATTCTTGGGGACCTAACCAAAACAGTCAGTCCACGTATACAGTGGATTTCGGGCGTAACGTTTCGGTCAGCAGTTTTAATATAGTGCTCAGGGGCGATTTTGACGAAAATAATCCCTCCGGCGGACACGACGGCGGATTTACCAAGGCATATGCCGTGCTTTCCGACGGAACGGAAAAGGAATTTAAAATAGTTACCACGCATAAGACACAAAGGTTCAGTGTTAAGGATGTCTTCGGCAGTGACACGGTTAATACTTCAAGTTTTAAACTTAAACTCACTCCCGAAACAGGCAAGTGGTCGGCACTTACCGAGGTGGAAGTTTACGGTACGGATGCATCCTATTCTCTGCCCGAGGTGGCAGGAGCACCTGCTCTTACGGGAATTGACGTTGACGGCGGAAACTTGGACAGCACGTTTGCATCGGATAAGTTTTCATACACCGTAAACGCTCAGAGAGAATCGGGTGTTGTACTGAAAAATATCACCGTGAATAAGGAGACCGTTGAAACGAAAATATTCGTCAACGGCACTGAAACCGTACTCACGGACGGCGCACTTACATTAAATGAAGATGCGACGGTTAAGATTGCCGTAAAGAACAAAAACGGCGATACAGCGGAATACATCTTTGACGTAAAAGCCGTAAGCGATGCAAAACTTAAAGAACTTATCGCTTCGGCGGAGGAACTTTATACTTCCGCCGAGGGAAAAGATAACGTTAAAAACGAAAGAGAAGACCTTAAAAAAGCAATAGACAAAGCAAAGAAAGTTGCCGACAGGATTGATTGCACAAAGGCGGAACTTAACGAAGCTTACGGTGAACTTGATAGCAAAATGAACACTTTGAAAAGGGCTATGGGTGAGGAAATAGCAAAGCCTGTTTCAAAGGACGGTTTGAAAGCGGAGATAGATTCGGCAAAAGAACTTAACGAAAATGACTATACGGAAAAATCTTGGCAAAACTTAAAAGATGCACTGGAAAATGCCGAGAAAGTTTATTCCGATGGCACAAGCACGGAAGCGGATATTAAAAATGCCGAAAATGCATTAAAGAATGCGGTAAGCAAACTTGTACATACAGGTGATTCAATTTCCCTTTGGTTGCCCGTATCTCTTGTGTCATCGGCGATCGCAATGGGCGTATTCCTGTGGATTAACAGGCGCAGGATAACGGCGCACTTTACAAAATAAAATTTTGCGGAGTTGTTTCGCAGAGAAATTTGGGAGAAATCAATATGAAAAAGATAATTGCTTTCATACTCACACTTGCGGTAATTCTTTCCTGTGCGGTAACGGTTTTCGGTGCAGAAGAAACTTCACAGGTACTCTTTGACGTGAATTTCGAAAACAGTTCTGCGGAGGGATACGAACCCGAACTGTTTCAAATAAACGCATCTGACGTTTCGCACGTTGACCTTAATGACGGCGTACACAACAACGTACTTCAATTTAAAAACGGAAAGTCGTGGTATTCGCCCAAATGGGATTTAAATGCAAAACTTAAAGCATTTGCCCAAAAGAACAGCGGTCAAAGTATTGAGATAAGCGTATCCGTGGATATATTTTCTCACGGTAAAAACGGCGTTGCGGGAATGCTTTTCAGAGGGAATACCTATTATAAAGTGCTGAAAGACACGACAAATATCGGTTTGGATAAATGGGTAAAGTTTGAGGGTGCGTTAACGGCATCGGCGGAAGAAATTATCGGTTTGGCAGATAAGGGCGAATTTTTGCTGATGTTTGAAAATCTTACCGAAAACAACACTTTTTATCTTGATAACCTTAAAGTTACGGTAAAAGTCTTGCCCGAGATAAAGGGTGCAAAACTCACTTTGGGCGGTCAGGCTTACGCAATAGCCGGAACGTCGGACGGTTCGCCTTTCGATGCGCTTGATTTTGGGAGCGACACTGCAAAAACCTTAAAGTTTACCGTTTACAATACGTCTTCAACGGATATTCAGGCAGTATATGTGGCAAGCGGTTGGAACACATACTTTACCGAGGGCGGAACAAGAATGGACGGAACGATAAGCCAAAAGAAAATTCCGTCGGGGATGAAAGCGGAGATCACACTGAAAATTCCCAAAAACGCCAAAGCCAATGACGGAAACGACAAAAGTTACAAGGATATGGCTTTGAGAATAGACTTTGCCAAAACCACCGTGAACGGCGAAAGCGTGATAGTTTCCTGTGAAAATAAAAACGTTACCGCAAGCACGGCGAAAAGCAAACCTTTTAAAGGCATAACCAAAATAGAGGGAGTGACGGAATTGCCAGAACTCAGTGAAGTGGGAAAATATAATTTTACAACCGGCGTAAAGCAGGCTGACGGAAGTATAGTTTACGGCAACGGATATATTCCCGTTACCGATGAAAACCTGATCTTCTCCGGCAGATGGACGGAAAAAGACGGCAAAAAGACGTTGGGATTTGAAGGATACGTTGAAATTGCCTTTACGGGTACTTCACTGAAAGTGCTAAATGTTGAATCTTGGAACGTATACGCTTCTGTCGACGGAAACGAACCTGTAAAACTTGCTTCTGACACGGTTGCATCGGGTCTTGAAAAGGGAGAGCACACAGTACGCATATATGCCGCCGCACAGCAGGCATTCCCCGCAATAGGCGGATTTGCCATAGATGCAGGGGAAAAGACGTTAAAGGTAACAAAAGGCAAAGTGATCGAGTTTATAGGCGATTCCATAACAGAGGGTTACGTCGCACCCGATGACAAGGAAAAATGGGGCGCAAACAGTTATATGAATTCCTATGCGTATCTGACGGGCGAAAAACTTAACCGTAAGTACGGTATGCAGTATAATACCATAGCATTCGGCGGAATAGGTCTGTGTTCGTACGATTCCAAAGAAACTCCCACGCAGGATTATATGACTATGGACGAACGCTATAAAAAAGCACGGGAGTTCAAAGTCGGCGATACTTCATCAACAACTGTTGAAAATTGGAATATGAGTTTGTACGTGCCCGATTATATTGTGATAAATTTAGGCACAAACGATTGCGGAAGAGGAGAGGCAAACTTTAAGGCGCAGTATAAGAATTTCCTTGCGCAGTTACGCTCCTATTATCCGAAAGCAAGAATAGTGGCGGTAGTTCCCTGCTATTTTCATCAGATGAACTTGACGGGCTTCGTCAGCGCTTTGAAGTCGGCGGTTGATGAAACGGGCGACGGAAATATTTATGTTCTCGATACGGCTGATTGGGGAGTTTTGGGCGGAGAAGACAACTTGCATCCGTCACCGGCTTCTCACAGAGTTATGTCGGATAAACTTTTTGCGTATTTGGATAATTTAATGAATCCCGCAACGCCTGCTCCTGACAGTGAACCTACGCCCTCGCCCAAAGAACAGACGCCTATGCCCTCCGCTACATCAACACCCGAACCTAACAATAAGCCTGTATTTTCGGGCGAAGGAAACTTTGAAGGCGGAATATGCGTACTTGCGGTAATGCTGGCATTAGGCGTGATTGTTTGGCTTAACAGGCACCGACTGGCTTCGTATATAAAAAAATAGTTTTTTCTCTCCGATAACCTCGGAGAAAAAATTATGAGGGAGAGATTTATGAAAAAGACGGTTTCATGCATAATTTCTTTTGTTTTGTTATTTTTGAGCTGTTTGACTTTCTTCAACGTAAATGCGGTTAAAAATGAGGAAACGGTACTGAATGTGGATTTTGAAAACAGTTCTGCGGAGGGATATGAGCCTGAACTGTTTCAAATAAACGCATCTGACGTTTCGCACGTTGACCTTAATGACGGCGTACACAACAACGTACTTCAATTTAAAAACGGAAAGTCGTGGTATTCGCCCAAATGGGATTTAAATGCAAAACTTAAAGCATTTGCCCAAAAGAACAGCGGTCAAAGTATTGAGATAAGCGTATCCGTGGATATATTTTCTCACGGTAAAAACGGCGTTGCGGGAATGCTTTTCAGAGGGAATACCTATTATAAAGTGCTGAAAGACACGACAAATATCGGTTTGGATAAATGGGTAAAGTTTGAGGGTGCGTTAACGGCATCGGCGGAAGAAATTATCGGACTGGCAGATAAGGGCGAATTTTTGCTGATGTTTGAAAATCTTACCGAAAATAACACTTTTTACCTTGATAACCTTAAAGTTACGGTAAGTTCGGTTACCGACGGCGAAATATTAAGCGTTGATTTTGAGGATAACTCGGCAAAAGGCTACGCACCTGACAAACAGGGTAAAGTGACGTTTTCTTATACGGACTTAAATGACGGCGTGCACAATAATGTACTTGTATTCAAAAACAAATCAACGTGGGAATCGCCTAAATGGAGTTTAAATGAAAGCATTAAAGAGTTTGCACAAGAATTTCCTGACAAAAATATAGTAATTTTTATGCAGGCGGATATTTTGTCTGTTGAGGGAAGTAAAGCGGGATTTTGTTTCAGGACGGACAATGCTGAAAGTACCGTAACGGTGAACGTAAAAGATCTGCCTGCGAATACTTGGGTAAATATGCGAGGGTCGTATATAGGCACATCCGAAAAAATTTTAGAAATGGCGAACGATACGCAGTTTAACTTGATGTGGGAAAATCTCAACAGAGCGGGAATGGTGAACGGAACCAATCCCACGGAGGGTACGTATTATGCGGACAATATGACAGTATCGCTTGTTGCTGTATCGGATATCACCCTCAATATGGATGTCGGAAGCACCCTTGATATGAATTGGTATGCGACATT
>CAZBLS010000039.1:0-15883 GCA_964492705.1 uncultured Oscillospiraceae bacterium
GAGTAGGACCGTGGTAAAGTTCGGTAACGGCGGTGTTTCCGTCAACGTAATGAAGCGGAGCAACACCGTGGGAATCGAACTTTGTGCCGTAAGCGCTGTTTATGCAGGATTTCAGTTCTTCTTCGGAAAAGTCGGTTAAATACCGAGAGAGCATTAAAAATGCTCTCTCGCCGTAAGTCATTTCCGCCATAGAACCGATCTCGCTCAAAGTGATCTCGGGGAAAGATTCGGGGACGAAAAGTCCGCCCTCATCGGATATCCCTTGGATAAAACACTCCGAAGCGGTTTTTGAAAGTGCCGTGTTTCTGGTGGAAGTATACCGCATTGTCAGTCTCCGATCAGGAATTCCTGCATAAATGCGGGGATATCCTCCTTATCGGCACTTACCGAAAGGATAAGGTCAACCCTGTGCTGTTCGCAGAGAGGTTTAAGTTTAATGAAAAGCCCTTCAAGTTCACTCATAGGTCTGTCCATATGTTTAAGGAAACCGTCAACGTAGATCGTTTCGAGGTCGAAGTTGGATGCGATAAGACCGCTGATAAATCCGTAGAACGTATACGCACCGTTTACGGCGTATTCGGCAGTATCGATGAAACGAACCTGATGTTTGAGTTCACAGATATAATCCTTGTTGTTAAAGAGGAATGCAACATTACCTTTACTTTCTACCGATGCCCTGTTTGCGCTTTCGATGATTTTTTTGGTTTTACCCGAGCCTTTGTTACCGTAGATAATTTTGATCATATGTAAGATCCTCCTTTTATTTGGTATTTCTATTATAAACTATTTCTCCGGAAATTTCCACTGTTTTTTTATAAAAAAAGGGGATTTTTTTGTAAAATCTCAAAAGTTTTATCCGGATTTCTTATTTTGGACGGTTTTTTCACTTGAATAACCCTTTATATACGGAGAAAAAATAATTTTTCAAAAAAATACGCAAAAATATAAAAAACTGTTGCATAATTTTGAGCCGTATGCTATAATAAAATCAGTCAATCGATTGAGATTAAAAAGCGCCGAAATTAAATAAGCGGTAAATAAGGCGCATTATCAGTCAAACGTCGGTTGACGGTAAATTTTGCTCTTACTGCTTACCGTTTATTTCAGCGGTAAGTCAGGCAGTTCGGAGCATAAATCAAATATTGCAAACAAGCATCGTACATATTATCTTACCCCTTACAAGATACCCTTTTCAGTGTTACCGATGCTTGGACGGCACGGGTTCTCCTCCCGTGCCGTTATTTTATGCTTTTTGTGTTTTTATTTCTTCCACTAATTTATCTATACTGTCCTCGTCGAAAACTTTAATATTCGCTTTTTCCATTTCCCGTGCGCAAATACCTTTGCCAAAAATCAAATTTCCGGTAAAAGTGCCGTCGTATATCTTGTTTGAAGAGCAGGACGGACTGTTTTTCTTTAATAATGCATATTTGCACCTATGTGCATACGATAGTGCCGTCGCATATTCCGCCCCTTTTTTGTAGTTGCTTGTCACGTCTTTTCCCGAACGGGACACAACACGGTCGCCTTTGATTTCCGCAGGTTCTCTGGGAGTGGGCAGACCTCCTTCGCATTCGGGGCAAACGGGCAAAAACTCAAAAAAATCTTCAAGAAGCGCAATTTTATCGCAAGGCTTTGATTGCCCGTCATAACGGCAGGGTATACCCAAAAGACAGGCAGATACGGCTAATTTTTCTTTGCCGAGAATAACTTTTCCGTTAAGACAGGCGGAAGAGAGTTTGTCCTGCCTGTATTCAAGGCGCAAGTCGAAAAACGGCTCGTCAGTTTCCAAAAGGCGGAGGAATATTTTGTCGCCCTCCCAAATGTTTTTGCCGTACAGGTCGCTTATTTTCACCCATTCCAAAACGCCCTCGTCCGAGGTGCGCAATTCTCCCTCAAAATCCTTTGCGGTAAAAAGGTGCATATATTCGCCCTCGCATTCGTCAGATACAAATGTGACAACGCCTCTGTACGTCAGGTCTTTTACCGTAAGTCCCGTTTCCTCGTAAGTTTCCCTCAAAGCGCAAACGTAAGGACTTTCGTTTTCCTTTATTTTTCCGCCTACGCCAATCCACTTGTCTTTATTTATATCGTTTTCCTTTTTTATGCGGTGCATCATTAAGTATTTGCCGTCTTTTTCCATATGTATGAGTGTCGTGTTTTTCATTTAATTAAGTATCTCCTTACAGATATAATTATATTATAGTTTTAAAACGGAAAAAAGCAAGCAGGTTTTCACCAAACATTCATTTAATCACCATTATACAATAAGGTAATTCCGCTATAATAGTTAACGTGTTAACTTTATTTAGGGGAGGTGTGCGCCTTGCCGGAAGACGAACGGTACAATTCGGTAATGAAAAAGTTCATTGCTCTTGACAGGAAACATCATAAGTTGCTTGAAAGACAGGTAACGGGACTGCACCGCAGTCAGCATTCAATGCTCGTATACATAAAAAAGTGCGGGCACGTGCCTACGCAAAAAGAACTTGCGGATTTCTTTTTAATAAGTCCGTCGGCTGTGGCGGTAACGGTGCGTAAACTTGAAAATGCCGGCTTTCTTTTGCGGCAGAGCAATGAAAATGACGGTCGGTGCAACGGCGTGACTCTTACAAAAGAGGGCGAAGATATTTTGGAAAAGACAAAAAAACGCTTTAATAAAGTGGATGCACATATGTTTTCGGGGTTCACCGATGAAGAATATGCTATTTTTTCGTCGTGCCTTGATAAAATGCATAAAAATCTTTCGGAATTTGAAAAGGAGGAATAAATATGAAAAGATGGTACAAGTACATTAAGCCGTATTTGCCTGCATTCATACTGGGACCGCTGTGTATGATAGTGGAAGTTATCGGTGAAGTTATAATGCCCAAACTGCTCGCTACCATAATAGACTACGGTGTAAACGGCGAAGAAGCGCCTGCGTTTGTGGAGTGGCTCTACGGCGTATTCGGCAACGGCAACGGCTTTATTATCGCAGTGGCGGTTGGTATGATACTTACCGCAATACTTATGATGATAGGCGGTGTAGGCGGAGCGTGGTTCGGTGCAAAGGCATCGGTAAGTTTTGCAAGCGATTTGCGCAGGGATGTTTACCGCAAAGTACAAAAGTTTTCTTTTGCCAATATCGATAAATTTCAGACGGGCTCTCTCGTAACGAGGCTTACAAACGATATAACGCAGGTGCAAAACTTTGTAAATGTGCTTTTGCGTATGGCATTGCGTACACCGGGTATGCTTATCGGTGCGCTTATAATGGCAATATCCCTTAATCCGTCTCTTAGTACCGTGCTTGCTGTGGTAATGCCTCTTATGCTTTTGTGCATATTCTTTATTATCCGCAAGGGCTTTCCCCGTTTCTCGGGAATGCAGGGAAAAATAGACTCTCTTAACTCGGTCGTACAGGAAAATATTACCAACGTAAGGGTGGTAAAGAGTTTTGTCAGGGAAGACAGAGAGAAAGAAAAGTTCAAAAAAGCAAACGGCGAACTGCGTCAGGCGGGATTTTCGGCAATGAGCGTTATGGTAATGCTTTCGCCTCTTATGACGCTCTTTATGAATATTACCACCATTACCGTTTATTGGTTCGGCGGAAATATGCTTATTAACAGCACTATGTCCTCAGGCGACCTTACGGCATTTATCACTTACATAACGCAGATACTTTCGTCCCTTACAATGCTTACTATGATGTTTATGATGATGTCGAGGGCACTTGCATCCACCAAGCGTATATCGGAAGTTTTGGACGAAAAGATAGATATCGACGACGTTTGCGCTCTTTATCCCGACAAAAAGATCGAGAACGGCAATGTGGAATTTAAAAACGTATCTTTCCGTTATTATAAGAACAGTGAAGAAAAAGTGCTTGATAACGTTTCCTTTAAGATAGAAGCGGGAAAAACGGTGGGAATTATAGGTTCTACCGGTTGCGGAAAAACGACGCTTGTTTCGCTTATTCCCCGCCTTTATGACGTTGATGAGGGCGACGTGCTTATCGACGGTGTTTCGGTAAAGGATTACTCACTCTTTAATTTGCGTGAGGGTGTTTCCACGGTATTGCAAAAGAATGTGCTTTTCTCCGGTTCCGTAGCGGATAACCTGCGTTGGGGCAACGAAAATGCAACCGAGGAAGAAATAAAAGAGGCGGCGGAATATGCGCAGGCGGATAAATTTGTTTCTTCTTTCCCCGAAAAATACGAAACGGAGATCGATCAGGGCGGTACCAACGTTTCCGGCGGACAGAAGCAGAGACTTTGCATTGCAAGGGCGCTTTTGAAAAAACCGAAAATACTTATTTTGGATGACTCCACAAGTGCGGTGGATACGGCAACCGAGGCACAGATACGTACCGCTTTTGCCACAAAGTTAAAAGATTGCACAAAGATAATAATCGCACAGCGTATATCTTCCGTTATGGATGCGGATATGATCATAGTTATGGATGACGGCAAGATAACCGGTATCGGCACGCACAGCGAACTTATAAAGAATAACGAAGAATACAGAGAAATATATTCTTCGCAAACGGATAAGGAGGCTTAATTATGAAAAGAACACTTGAAGACCTCCGTAAACTTTACAGCCGTAACCCCTCGCATCAGGGCGGACCGAGAGGACCGATGATGGGCGGACCGAGAAGAGGACAGAGACGGGGAAGCGGTAAGCCGAAAAATACTTCCGCAACGGTAAAAAGGCTTTTCGGATATATTGCAAATTATAAGTACCTCTTGCTTGGCGTACTTGTAATGATAGTTGTATCTTCCGTTACAAGCGTGTACGCCACAAGCCTTATGCGCCCCATAATAAACAATCTTATTGCAACGGAAACATCCGTAACTGAGAGAATAGCGTATCTTGCGCAAACGCTGATAATTCTGTCGTGCGTATACTTAATAGGTGTGGCATCAACTTATGCGCAGAACAGGATAATGCTTACCGTATCGCAAAGTTCGGTGGAAAAACTCCGCAGCGACCTGTTTAATAAATTGCAGACGTTGCCCGTAAAATATTTCGATTCCACACCCACGGGCGAAGTTATGAGCCGTTTTACAAACGACGTGGATAATATCGATAATATGATAAACCAAACCCTTACCAATCTGTTTTCGGGCGTAATATCCCTCGTTGCCACGTTTGTGCTTATGATAACCACCAATATTTGGCTTACGCTGATAACCGTCGTATTTATTCCCATATTTACTTTCGGCGGAGGACTTATTGCCAAGTTTTCGGGTAAATATTACAGTGCACAGCAATCGGCATTGGGCGCAATGAACGGTTATATAGAAGAATCGGTAAACGGCTCCAAAGTCGTAAAGGTATTTAACCATGAAGAGATATGTAACGAAGAGTTTGACCTTTTAAACGAAGATATGAGAGATAAACTGTTTAAAGCGCAGTTCTTCGGCGGAATTATGGGTCCCATAATGCATAATATGAGCCAAATAAGTTACGGCATTACGGCAGGCATTGGCGGTCTGCTGTGCCTTGCAGGCAAATTTGACGTGGGCGGACTTTCGGTATTCTGCGGACTTTCAAGGCAGTTTTCAATGCCCATAAATATGATATCGCAACAGATGAGTAACGTATTTGCGGCGCTTGCAGGTGCGGAACGTGTGTTTGCGGTTATGGACGCTTCTCCGGAAGTTTCGGACAGGGAAAACGCAATTGAAGCAAAGGATATTAAGGGCGATGTTGTTTTAGATGACGTAACGTTCGGTTACGTTCCCGAAAAAACGGTACTTAAACATATTTCGATTAACGTTTCCCAAGGACAGAAAGTGGCATTTGTAGGCTCAACAGGTGCAGGTAAGACCACCGTTACAAATCTTCTTAACCGTTTTTATGATATAGAAAGCGGAACGATAACCGTTGACGGTGTTGAAATTAAAGATTATAAACGGGATGACTTGCGCAAGAACATAGCAATGGTTTTGCAGGATACCCATCTGTTCACAGGCACGGTAATGGAAAATATCCGTTACGGCAGGCTTGATGCCACCGATGAAGAAGTTATTGAAGCGGCAAAAACGGCAAGTGCACATTCCTTTATTATGCGTCTGTCCGACGGTTACAATACGATGATAGAGGGTGACGGTGCGAACCTTTCACAGGGTCAGAGGCAGTTACTTAACATCGCCCGTGCGGCAATAAGCAAAGCCCCCATACTTGTTTTGGACGAAGCGACAAGTTCGGTAGATACCCGTACGGAACGGCATATAGAACACGGTATGGAACGGCTTATGAAAAACCGTACCACATTCGTAATAGCCCACAGGCTTTCCACCGTTCGCAATTCGAATATGATACTGGTGCTTGAAAACGGCGAGATAATCGAACGGGGTACACACGAAGAACTTCTTGAAAAGAAAGGAAGATACTATGAACTTTACACAGGCAAAAAGGAACTTGACTAAAATCCTGTCCTGCGTGTTTTCCGCTGTTTTGCTTGCAGGATGTTCCGGTGGTAGGGAACTGCCGAATTCGCAGGGTACTCAAAGCGGAAAATTGGATAACGTTTCCTTTACAGAAACGGAAGAAGTCACCGATACGGTAAAGATAGAAATGACCGACGGAAGTATCGTTTTAATTGAACTCTATCCCGACGTTGCACCCGAAACGGTTAAAAATTTCCAAAAACTCGTAAGCGAGAAATTCTATGACGGAATTATATTCCACCGAGTTATCGAAAACTTTGTGATACAGGGCGGAGACCCCACAGGTACGGGCACAGGAGGAAGCGGTGAAACGATAAAAGGCGAATTCGGCACAAACGGATTTTCCAACAATCTTTCCCACGAACGGGGCGTGATCTCAATGGCACGCTCGTCCGATCCCGATTCGGCATCGTCACAGTTCTTTATCTGCCACGGCGACTGTTCTGCATCCCTTGACGGGAAGTATGCAGGCTTCGGCAAGGTGATAGCCGGTATGGATACGGTTGACAGGATAGCCACCTGTGAAACGGATTACTCCGACAGACCGAAACAGGAATGGCGAATGCTTTCGGTACGCTTTGTTAAAACAGAAAAATAGTTTTTACCGTCCCCGTTTATCGGGGACGATTTTTTTGTGCCCGAAAAATTTTTAACCTTGATTTTACATATCTGTGCCTGCGGATTTTACGGAAAAAATATAAAATATACCCGTAAAAAAGAAATAGGAGATGGTAAAAATGAAAAAAGCATTATGTGTGTTGGCTACTGCGGCGGTTTTGTGCGCAACGGCAGTGGGATGCGGAACAAGCGGAGGTGTGACCTTGGAGGGGTCAACTTCGATGAACAAGGTGATAGGGGCACTCAGTGAGTACTACGAAAACGAAACAGGCGTTTCTGTAACGTATAACGGCTCCGGTTCGGGCTCGGGTATACAGGCTGTAAATGACGGCAGATGCCATATAGGACTTTCAAGCCGTAACTTAAAGGACGAAGAAAAGGCAAAAGGTCTTAATGCCACCGTGCTTGCCTACGACGGTATTGCGGTGATAGTAAATACCGAAAACTCGGTGGAAAACCTTGATATGGAAACGGTTGCGAAGATATATACCGGCGAAATCAAAAATTGGAGCGAAGTAGGCGGAAAAGACGGTGAGATAGTGCTTATCGGCAGAGAAGCCGGAAGCGGAACGAGAGACGGCTTCGAAACGGTCGTAAATGTTGAAGACAAATGTGTATACCGCCAAGAACTTGTTTCCACAGGCGACGTTATTACTGCGGTGTCGGGCAACCCCAATGCCATAGGATATGCATCGGTTGCTTCGGTAAAGGACAGCGTGAAAGTGCTGGGCATTGACGGCGTAAAACCCACCGAAGAAACGGTTAAAGACGGCAGTTACCGTTTGCAGAGACCCTTTATACTTGTAACAAAGGCAGATGTTGCGCTTTCAAAAGAAGCACAGGCGTTCTTTGATTATATAACTTCAAGTGAAGTAAATGAGATCATATCAAATGCAGGCGCAGTACCTGCCAACTGATAAAAGAGGCATTTGATGAGGAAAAAGAACGCAATTGAAAATACCGTGCACGGAATATTTTTGATTATCGGCTTGGTTACGGTGGGGTGCGTGGCAGTTATAACCGCATACTTGGTTATTTCGGGCATCCCGGCAATAAGGGAAATAGGCTTAAAAGAGTTCCTTTTTGGCAAAGAATGGGCATCCACGGCAGATGAGCCTAAGTTCGGTATACTGCCCTTTATTCTTACAAGCATTTACGGTACGTCGGGAGCGTTGATACTCGGCGTACCCGTAGGTTTTTTCACGGCGGTGTATATTTCAAAGTTTGCAAATAAAAAATGGGCGGAGATAATTTTAAACGGAGTAAATTTGCTTTCGGGTATACCGTCGGTTGTATATGGTCTTTTGGGTATGACGGTACTTGTGCCCTCTGTTCGCAAAATATTTAATATTCCCGACGGCGCAGGCTTGTTTTCGGCAATAATCGTGCTTGGAGTTATGGTGTTGCCGAACATTATAAAAGTATCGGTTACGGCACTTAACGGCGTTCCGAAAGAGTACGAAGACGCTTCCTTGGCTCTCGGCGCAACCGAAACGGAAACATACTTTAAAGTTTCGGTGCCGGCTGCTAAAAGCGGAATAGTTACCGCAATAGTGCTCGGCGTGGGCAGAGCGGTAGGTGAAGCGATGGCTGTTATGATGGTTGCCGGTAACGTGGCAAATATGCCGTCGCTGTTTTCAAGCGTAAAGTTTTTAACTACCGCCGTTGCAAGCGAAATGTCATATTCAAGCGAAGGCAGTTTGCAACGGAATGCGCTTTTCTCCATAGCACTTGTGCTGTACCTGTTTATTCTTCTGTTAAACGCTTCACTTAACTTCTTTTTAAAAAGGGAGAAAAAAGAAAAATGACGAAGAAGAGAAAGTTATATCAGATGCTTTTGCGCACGGCTGTTTATTTGGCGGTGGGACTGACGGTTTCACTTGTACTGTTTACGGTCATATTTGTGCTTGTTAAGGGGTTGCCTCATATTTCGTGGAAATTTTTAACCGAAAAACCGAGCAAACTTGTCGGTACGGTGGGGATTTTGCCCGATATATTAAATACACTGTATACCGTTATAACAACGCTTTTGTTTGCGCTGCCTTTGGGTGCAGGTGCGGCGGTTTATCTTACCGAATACGCAAAGAACCGAAAAATTGTAAAAATAATCGAATATGCCACCGAAACTCTTTCGGGCATACCGTCGGTAATATACGGTCTTGTGGGAATGTTGCTGTTTTCGAATAATTTCGGTTCAAGTCTGCTTGCAGGTTCGCTTACGCTTGTTATTATGAATTTGCCTACCGTAATGCGCACCGTACAGGAAAGCCTTAAAACCGTACCTCAATCGTACCGTGAGGGAGCATACGGATTGGGTGCGGGAAAGTGGCATACTATCCGAACGGTGGTATTGCCTTGCTGTGCAGACGGCATTGTTACGGGATGCATACTGTCCGTGGGCAGAATTCTCGGCGAATCGGCGGCACTTCTTTTTACGGCAGGTCTTGCACACGGTATAAACGGATACTTTACGGCACTTTTCCGTCCGGGCGCAACTCTTACGGTTTCACTTTACGTGTACGCAAAGGAAGATGGAGAATTCGGCGTGGCATTTGCTATCGGTGTGGTACTGATAATACTTACGGTTCTCATAAACTTTTCCGTTGACAGAATAGGCAAATACTTTAAAAAAAGGAGAAATATATGAGCGATATTATTACGGTAAAAGACTTGAACCTTTTTTACGGCGATATGCAAGCACTTAAAAATATAAATGTTTCACTCCCCGAAAAGAGCATAACGGCACTTATAGGACCCTCGGGATGCGGTAAATCCACGTTTTTGAAAACGCTGAACCGTATGAACGATCTTGTGCCTTCGGTTAAAATTACGGGCGAAGTTACGTATAAGGGAAAAAATATCTACGCCAAAGATACAGACGTAACGCTTTTGCGCAAGGAAATAGGTATGGTGTTCCAAAAACCGAATCCGTTTCCGATGAGTATATACGATAATGCGGTTTACGGGGCAAGAATACACGGCGTGAAAAAACGCAGTGAACTTGATGCCATTGCGGAACAGGCACTGACAGAGGCGGCAATTTGGGACGAAGTAAAGGACAGATTAAAGAAAAACGCTTTGGGACTTTCGGGCGGACAGCAACAGCGACTTTGCATAGCAAGGGCACTTGCGGTAAGACCGCAAGTATTGCTTATGGACGAACCCACATCGGCGCTGGATCCCATATCCACGGCTAAAATAGAAGAAACGGTATTAAAGTTAAAGGAAAAATATACGGTGATTACCGTAACCCATAATATGCAACAGGCAATGAGGATTTCCGATTATACGGCATTCTTTTTGCTCGGCGAACTTGTGGAGTACGGAGATACGAAACAGGTGTTTTCCTGCCCGAAAGACAGGCGAACGGAAGACTATATTACAGGTAGATTCGGCTGACGGAACTTCGGGGAGAAAACTATGGAGAGCGCATTGATATGGTGCATTGACGGCGATAAAACTGCAAGGGAAGCGGAAGTTTATCTTCTTTTGCAGACGGGATTTTCGGTTAAAGGTTTTGAAAACTGCGATTTCACGGAGGAAAAAGAAATTCCCGACCTTATAATTGCGGAAGTTGAGGATAAAAACGGAAAGAATATAATAGAACGGCTGAAAAAAGATTTGCGGTTAAAGGATGTGCCGGTGATAATCGCAAGCGAAAAAGGAGAAGAAAAGGACAAGATTGCGGGCTTTGATATGGGTGCGGAAGATTATATCGTAAAGCCGTTGAGTATGACGGAAACGGTTCTCCGGGTCAAGGCGGTGCTGAGACGGTGCAAACGGGAAGAAATTCTGTCGATAGGTAAAATAAAACTGAACGTCAGGGCACATACTGTGCAGGCGGACGGAAAAAGTGCGGAACTGTCCCTTAAAGAATTTGAACTCCTTGAATTTTTCCTTAAAAACGCCGAAAAAGTGCTTTCGAGAGATTGCATACTTACTTCCGTTTGGGGCGAAGATTACTTCGGTGAACTTCGGACGGTGGATATTCATATTAAAACTTTAAGGCAAAAATTGGGCGATTCGGGCAAGTGTATTAAGACCGTGATAGGCATCGGTTATAAACTGTCCGATAAAGAATAATAGTATTACTGCTTTTTTTGCGAGTTTTAACTGTAAATTTTACGCTTTTTTATATACATTTTGTTCCTTTTTGTGATAAAAACTCTTGCATAAAATCAAAAATTGCAGTATAATTAAGCATAAGTTGTAGTTTTTCTCGAGGTGCAGGTATGCGAGTTCGTAATGAGGAACAGTTTAAAAACAGGAAAATAGAACTTATGGAAAAATGCTATGAATGTTTTTCCATTTACGGCCTTAATAACGTGGGAATCAGGTCGTTGGGCAACTACTGCGGAATAAATTCGGCAGTGCTTTATACGTATTTTGAGAACTTGGATGACCTGATAATTTCTTCCACTGCTCACTGTATGAGTAAGGTTGAAGATGATTTTATGGCAAGGGCACCTCAAAACAAAGAAGAGTTAATTAATTTTATCGACGAGACACCTTATTGGACTGCGGAGCATCACGGTGCCAAGTACCGTTTGATGTATCAGATCTATACAAATCCCAAATATATCGAACACGGCAAAAAGTTTTTTGAGGGCGTAAACCAAAGGTATATTGAATATGCCAAATCCCTTGAAGATAAGATTGGCATTCCCTATAATGTTACCACACCCCTTATTTTTATACTTATACGTGCCTGCGTGCATTACGCACTGTTTGAAGATAAATTCTACCTCCAAACACAGTTGGAGGTGCTTAAAGAAAGTATAAAACTTTTTTACGAAAAGTACAGCAAAGAAGGTTTGCCGAAAGGCGAAGACGAGAAATAAAAAATCAAAAGTTCCCCTGTGTGTCTGCATTTTCAGGACGTATAGGGGAACTTTTTTTGATATTAAATTACAGGATAAGTGAAATAAAAATACATATGCACACATTTACATATGTACATATAACTGTAAGCAAGGCGGATTTGCTCTTGCTTAAAAACTGTGCAGTCAGTAAACAAAAACGTCCGAGATCTTACCGAAAATCTCGGACGTTTATTTATGCTTATTTATTAAATCAAAACAGCGTTTTTGTTCTTCTGACCGGCTCACAGGTGTAGTTAATGCCGAGTTTCTTTAAAACTTTTTCGTCGGCATCGCAGAGCATAACGGAAGAATGAAGTTCGGTTCCGCGGAGGCGGTTTACGGTGGAAAGTGCCTTTTCCGCTTGGGGATTTACAACGGCGCTTGACGAAAGGGCAATAAGCATTTCGTTGGAATTAAGGTGGGAAGTTACCGAACGGAAAGTTTCCCGTTTTAATTTTACTATCGGCTCAATAAAACTTTGGGCAATAAGGGGAACGTCGTCGTCAATACCTGCCATTGATTTTATTGCATTAAGCAGTGCCGCCGAAACCGAACCTAAAAGTTCGCTTGTTTTGCCTGTTACAACAGTGCCGTTATCAAGTTGAATGGCAACGGAGTGAGCACCCGTCTTTTCTGCTTTGTCAAGGGCGTAACGCACTACCTGTCTGTCGGAAACGCTTACGCCTGCCTGCTTCATAATGGATTCGGCTTTTGTTACGGCGTTTTCCGAAACGTTGCCGAGAGCCTTGTCACAGCAAACTTTGTAGTAACGGCGAATTATTTCGTCCCGTGCGGCTTCGCATACGGCTTCATCGTCGAAAATGCAGTTTCCTGCCATATTAACACCCATATCCGTGGGAGACTTGTAGGGGCTTGCACCCAAAATGGATTCCAACATTGCTTTAAGTAAGGGGAATGCTTCCACGTCGCGGTTGTAGTTTACGGTCATTTCACCGTAGGCTTCAAGGTGAAAAGGATCTATCATATTAAGGTCGTTTAAATCGGCGGTAGCGGCTTCGTATGCAAGGTTTACGGGGTGCTTTAAGGGCAAATTCCAAATGGGGAACGTTTCAAACTTTGCATATCCTGCGGTAATGCCGTGCTTGTGTTCGTGGTAAAGTTGCGAAAGGCAAGTGGCGAGTTTTCCACTGCCCGGACCGGGTGCGGTAACTATAACAAGAGGCTTTTCGGTCTTAACGTATTCGTTTCTGCCGTAACCCTCTTCGCTTACTATAAGGGAAATATTGTTGGGGTAGCCCACAATTGGATAATGTAGGTAAACTTTAATGCCCAAGTTTTCCAACTTCTTTTTAAATACGTCGGCTGAATACTGCCCTGCATACTGCGTCATAACCACACTGCTTACGTACAGCCCCATACCTCTGAATGCATCTATAAGGCGCACAACGTCATTATCGTAGGTTATACCCAAATCGCCTCTTATCTTGTTGCGTTCAATGTCGCAGGCGTTTATGGCAATAACTATTTCTGCACAGTCTTTAAGGTGAAGAAGCATTTTGATTTTGCTGTCGGGCAAAAATCCGGGCAAAACACGGGAGGCATGATAATCGTCAAAGAGTTTGCCCCCGAGTTCAAGGTAAAGTTTTCCGTTGAATTTCTCGATCCGTTCCTGAATGTGCTTTGATTGCATCTCTAAGTACTTTGCATTGTCAAATCCGATTTTCATAATATCCCTCCGTTCTTGTCTTTACGGCAGACAGTTGCCGATGTATTAAAATCACCTGCTTGTTATAACTCATACGGCGGATTTTGTCAAGGAGAAAATGCCTTGAAGTGGGTGAAAAATGACCGTGACTTCAATAAAAGTCATGGGTATAATATTCGGCGCTGATGTTTTGAAAATAAGAAGTTCGGAGAAACGGAAAATGAAGAAAACAGACGAAATAGATACCAATCTGTTTATAAAAACGGAATTCGATTAAAGTGATACGGAAATCTTCGGCGGAAAAGAAGAACCGTTTTCAATGCACGGTATGCAGTATACAAACGGGAGTTTCCGCCGTGTGACGGAAGAATTTGCAAAAAAAGTGTAAACGAGGGAGTGCTCGTTCACCGCACAAGGTGTGCAGGCGGAAGAATAAGGTTTGCCACCGACAGCCAAATTATATATAATAACGGTTATGGAGTCGGTTGCCGATGTATCGCATATGACTTTCGGCGCATATACCGGATTTAACCTGTATGCCGACGGCAAATATATCAGGAAGTAATTTCGAGAAAATTCGGTTGCGATTACTTGAATTTTGGATTTTTCTGGCAGTGCACGGGGAGAGAAGATCGTAAGCGAATACATTGCATCGCTAAAACAGAGCGTGTTAGTGCTTGATTATGACGAAAATGCACCCGATAACGTTTTATTGAAAAAGACGCACGAGCCGTTTTCTTTCTGACCGTGAGGGCGAGAAATCCCGATATGCCCATTATAATGATGAATGCTCCGACGAGAATGTTTGAAACCGAAAACGAAAAACGGTGGGCAACGGTAAGGCAAATTTACGGTAATGCCGTAAAATGCGGCGACAAAAACGTGTATTTTATATGCGGCAGAGATATGCTGAATATTGCGGACATCGAAATGGCAACGGAGGACGGCGCACACCCCAATGACCTCGGTTTTCGGTGTGTGGCGGAAGCCTTGGGAGCAACAATGAAAAATATTCCGCTTTTCAGGGAAAAACATTAGCACAAAATCAAAAAAACGCATAGTATGCATCGGGGTGAAAAATATGGAGTTTTTTGATGCGCATTGTGATTATCTGTGGAAAAAAGCCAACGGGCAAACTTCACTTCTTGACGGAAAAGAGAAAAACGGGAAATTTGTTTTCGCCGTATTTGAAAAGGGGAAAATAAACGAGCAGATAAACTTGTTTCCCAAAGATAAAAACGCACGTATTGCTTTTGAGGGGTTGAGTTGGCTTAAAGGCGGGGCGGATGCGGAAAGGGTAATAAACGTCGACCCGTTTTACGTTTCGCCTACGTGGAATAATAAAAATGCTTTCGGCGGAAGTTGCTGTGACGACGGACCGTTAACTGCGCAGGGAAAAAGAGTTTTAAGGAAGTTTGACGAAAGAAAAATATATATAGATCTTGCCCATTCGGGTGAAAAGATGTTTTATTCCGTTGCGGAAGCGTGCGAGAATATTATGTTCAGCCACGGATGCGTATATGAAGTTAAAAATCACTGCCGTAATTTAAAAAGGGAGCAGATAAAACTTTTGATACGCCGTAAAGCGTTTTTCGGGCTGACGTTTTATAATATGTTTGCAGGTGAAACGGTGCAAGATATTTTCAAACATATTGAGTATATATTGGATATGGGCGGAGAAGATATTCTCGGTTTGGGCAGTGATATTGACGGCTGTGAAAAATTTGCTTACCCTCTTAATGGGGTTGAGTCATTTGAAATAATTAAAAACGAAGCCGTAAAGCGTAATTATCCTCAAAAAATCATAAGGAAAATTATGTTTGAAAACCTTGAAAAGTGCGAAAAAAGGAAAAAAATAAAATAATACGAAAAAAGTAAAAAAAACCGTTGACAAAAAACACAAAAGGTACTATAATTATTCGTGCCTTGTGAGGAAGAAAACCTAAATGCGGGTGTAGTTCAATGGTAGAATCTCAGCCTTCCAAGCTGATTGCGTGGGTTCGATTCCCATCACCCGCTCCACAATATAATTTGCCGTTTGAACCGTGCGAACTATGCATATGCGCCTGTAGCTCAGCTGGATAGAGCAACTGCCTTCTAAGCAGTGGGCCAGGGGTTCAAGTCCCTTCAGGCGCGCCATATATGGTGGGTATAGCTCAGTTGGCTAGAGTGCCAGATTGTGGCTCTGGAGGTCAAGGGTTCAATTCCCTTTACCCACCCCATTTAAATACTGGGCTGTCGTCAAGCGGTAAGACACAACACTTTGACTGTTGCATTCGTAGGTTCGAATCCTGCCA
>CAZBLS010000040.1:0-15583 GCA_964492705.1 uncultured Oscillospiraceae bacterium
AACCTATGACCCTCTGCTTGTAAGGCAGATGCTCTCCCAACTGAGCTATGCTCCCTTGAACAAAATAATTATAGCACGGTTCAAAAATCCTGTCAAGGAATTTGTTTAAGAAGTTACAATGATTTTGCTTTGAAAAATAAATACTTCTTTTTAAAGTGTTACGCCGATAGAAAAACAAGGCAAGGTTTTACTGTCGCCTGAAATTTTATCTGTTCGTTTTGCTTCTGTACTGATAGTCGGCGTTAATATCATCGCTCCAACTTGAATCAAGCGGTGCGCTTGCACGGACGTTGCGAACAGCCTTTGCAAACGAGTCATTAAAACTGTATTCGTTCGACATTTTTTTGCAAATTGCCCCGTAAAATTCCCTCTTTACAGGGAATGTATCGTATGCTAAAATTATATTGAAAATCGTGTGTGACATTTCTTTAAAATGCGGAAGCGGAAAATTCTTGAAATTTCAAGGTGTTTAGGAATGCCGAAAAAATCGGGTGACACATAAATAAATTATTATAAATTGTGCAGTGTGACAAGAGGTGAGGGATAAATGAACGGTGTAGCGGAATGGTTGAAAAAAGAGGGACCTATGCTGTCGGGAGAACTGGCACGCTTGTATGAAGAAACATACGGAGTATCAAATGAAAGTGCTCGTAAAGCAATTTCAAGGGCGAAGTCACCGGTGCAAAATTGCACGGAATCAGATTTGAAAAAAATCAGGTCTTTTGTTATTTGGATTCGCAGTTTATGAAAAATGAATATGCAGATGCGTTACTTGATACAATTTTAAAGCATTCAAGGGTAATGTGCACATATGTGCAGGCATTCATTTTACAGTGCGGAGTAGTTTCAAAAAGCATTTTGCCTGCATTTGCGTCTTCACCTGTGGGAAAAGTGCAAAAGCACAGACGGTTTGATGACGTTTTAAGGCAACTTACGGATGCGCAAATAATAACGGACGGCGGAGATGACACGTATACGCTTTCGTCTGTTTTTTTGCGAAAATTTCAATGCAAAAAGGGCAAGAGGACTTGAAATTGCCAAAAATGTCATAATTCGGGGTTTTAATGCTTGGACAAAAAATATCAATTTGGTAGCTTACGGACAGGGAAAATGTTTGTTTGATAAACCCGAGTTCGGGCAGTTTCAATGGGCATATACAGCGCCGTCATACGTTCAGCCTCTGTTTTCTCACAAGACGGGCAAAAACGGATTTGTCATCGCCGACGTGGTGTTCGGCAGAACTGCCATGGTAGAAACGGTGGATTTCTTCCTGCAAAAAATAGGCATTTTAAGGTCTTTTAAGAATATTCCGCCCTTTATGCCTGTGCTTTTGGCGGATAGAGTTGATAACGAAACGCTTATGCTTTTAAAAGAAAACAAGATTACCGTTGCGTTGCTTAACAGTTTGTTTTCGGACAGATATACGGAATTATTAAACGAATCGGAGCAAATCCGTACGCTTTTTTCAAAAATAGAAAAGAGCGAGGGACGGTACAATAACTTGGCAGGGGATTTGTTTGAACTGTTGGTGGGTAGCCACTTTTCGTATGTGGGGTGCCAAGGTATAAAGTCGCAGACGGAAGTTACCGATTACGAAACGGGGCGGAAGAAAGAAATCGATTTGCTTGTGTTCAAAGACGGTAAGAGCATAGTTGTGGAATGCAAGGCGCAAAAATCGAAACTTGACGGAAAATTCGTGCGAAAATGGCTAAACGAGAATATTCCGCATATAAAAAAATGCTTTTTGCAAGACGGGCGAAGCAATCAAACGGAATTTCAACTGTGGTCGGTTGGCGGTTTTGACAGCGAAGCACTCGAACTTTTGAAAAAGGCGGAAGAAAATAAAAAGTATACCGTGCGCTATTTTGACAGAGACGGAGTGTTCGCCATTGCCAAGAAAACCGGTGACGGCTATTTTGCGGATATACTGAAAAAACATTTTGCGGAAAGGTAAAATGCTTCTTGCATTTACAGCCTGTTTCAGACCGATAAATTTTTAAATTTTTCCGAAAAGGAAAACGTGGAATTATCATTTAAGGCAAAAATTGGAATGCTTGCATACGAAAAAACAGTTTTTTCGTAACAAAAAGAGATGTCGGTAAAACGGCATATTCCAAAACCGATTTGGTTTCTGCCCACCCGCAATTTTTTACAATCTGATTTTTACAAAAAACGCCTTATATCCTTTGCGAGAATTTCTTCCGATGCAATAAGGCGTTTTGTTATATCTTTGCTCTCATCGTTTGCACTTTTGTAGAGGTTAAGGTACCTGTTTAAAGATTTTATACCCATATTGCAACCGTCGGTTATCATATCGGCAATATTTTCGTCGTTAGGCTCCAACGACAACTCGAATTTTGTTTTTATTTTTACCATTTTGTCGGCAATGGGCGAGGGCGGTTTTCCGCTGCTGCCGAAACAATCAAGCAATTTTTCCGATTCTTCTTTTAAAAGATGATGTTCTCTTCTGCATTCGGTCAGCCGTGTGCGGAACTCCTCCGAACGCACCGAATCAAGCACGTTGTCAATTGCATCGATTCCCATTTTTATTCCCGAATCACATTCTTTGAGCAAATTTACGGTATCGTTCATAAAATTCTCCTTTGGTTTTTTGTTATTATTCCCTCGTTTGCGTGAAATAATACGCTTGAATTTGCTGAAATGTACGGTTATATCTATACGTTTGTTTTAAGGAAAAACTGAACGGGGGGTGTTAGTTTTGAATGTAAGATGCGTGATTAAATAGAGAATAATGCTTTTTGTGCTATTGAGAATATCAGCGATACCGTTGCGGAGCAATTGTTGGATTGTCCTTAAACTTTCGAAAAAAATATTACTTTAAAAGCATAATCTAACGGATTCTTCTTCAAGTTCAAAGAGATATGCCTTTGGTTTAAGGAATACTCAATTCAAGATTTTGGCTTAATAAAGAAAACTTTTGTATTCGTAGGAGAAAAAAGGTCAATGTGATGGATTTTGTTTTCGCGATGAATGTTATATTATTGATGGGAAATTGCATAAAACAGTTTTTTTGATTAAATCAATAAAAAATTACATTAATTTTTCTCTTTAATTACTCTGCTGTATTATTCGCAAATCGGGATTAAATGCAGTGTGTTAAATAAAAACAGCCGCACTTAACAGTGTGGCTGAATATATGCATATATCTATATATGTGCATATAAGCGTAATACGGGCAAATTACATCTCTCTTCTGCCGTCAAGGGCTTTTGAAAGAGTAACTTCGTCGATATATTCGAGGTCGCCTCCGATAGGTATGCCGTGGGCGATACGGGTGACTTTTACGCCGAAAGGTCGGAGCAGTTTTGCAATATACATTGCCGTGGCGTCGCCCTCAACGTCGGGGTTGGTGGCGATAATAACTTCGTTTACGCCGTCAAGCCGAGCGAGCAGTTCTTTAATGCGTATATCGTCCGGACCTATGCCGTCTATGGGCGATATGGTGCCGTGGAGCACGTGGTACACGCCGTGAAAAGAACCTGTCTTTTCCATTGCGATAACGTCTCTCGGGTCTTTGACCACACATACAAGTGAACCGTCTCTTCGGGGGTCGGCACAAACCGAACATTTTTCACCCTCGCAAAAATTACCGCAAACAACGCAGTAGTTGATCCTGTCCTTTATTTCCGAAAGTGCGGAAATAAGTTCGTTTACGTCCTCGTCGGGAGCACTTATAACGTGATACGCAAGGCGCAGAGCGGTTTTTCCGCCTATGCCCGGCAGTTTTGAAAATGCATTGACCAACTTTGCAAGGGGTTCAACGTAAACTCCCACTTAAAACAGACCTCCGCCTATACCGCCTGTAACTTTGCCCATTTTTTCGCTTGAAAGGTCGTTAGCCTGCCTTAAAGCTTCTTTTACCGCCGCTGTAACGGTATCTTCCAACATTTCAACGTCGTCGGGATCCACTATTTGGGGATTTATTTTGATCTGTTTAAGTTCGCCCTTACCTGTTACTTTGCAAACAACCATTCCTCCGCCGGAAGATACTTCAAGTTCCGTTTCTTCCAATTCCTGCTGTACTTTTTCCATATCAGCCTGCATTTTTTGCGCCTGACGGAGCAACTGTTGCATATTTCCTCCCCCGAATCCTCCTCCGGGAAATCCTCCTCTTGCCATAGATAATAAACCTCCGTTATTTTTTTATTTATGAAAACAAATCCAGTGCCGCACGCATCATCGGGTTATCGTCGTTTGGTTTGCGTGAGCCTAAAATTGCTTCTATTTTATATTTTTGACCCTTTATTTCTTCAAGATAGGAAGAAAGTGCATCCGCATTTTTTGTTACAATCGCAAGTTTTTGCTTTGCCGTTTCGGGAACATATATACGGAAAATGTTTCCTTCGGTTATTTCTCCGTCAAAGGAGCGCAACATCATATAAAGGGGAATGTCGTTTTGTTTTATTTTACTTAAAAGTGCACGCCAAACATCGCTCGGAGCACTGACCGACTGCGTTTTCGCAGGGGAAGCCTGTTTCGGTTGCGAAGTTTGCAAAGCAGGCTCTTTTTTTGCCGGTGCAATTTCCCGTTCTTCCGATTTTTTTTCAAAGTTTACTTGCGGAGCATCATCCCACGGGGGAATGTCTTCGCTTTTTGTTTTCCGTGTCGGCTTTGCCGACGGTTCATTTACGGTTATTCCGTTTTCAAGTTTCTTTTCAAGCACGCTTATACGGTCGCACAAACTTAAAATATCTTCTTCGGATTGGGGCAGACATATGCGTACCGATGCACATTCCAAAAGAATTTCGGGATTGGTGTGCTGTTTAACATCCTTTTCAAAAGAAGCGAGAATTTCAAGAGCACGGAGAATGCGCTCGCCTTTTGCTCTTTTTGCCTGTAAAATGAGTTTTTCTTTCGTTTCAAGAGGAAGTGACGAAACAGAGGCACTTTCGGGAGCGTAAATGCATATCATCACATCACGTAAATGTTGCATAAGTTCCGAAACGAATACCGCTACGTCTTTTCCCTCGTTTTCGAGTTCACGGCACTTTTCGATAACACCGGAAGTGTCACCGTCGATAAGTTTATCGGTAAAGGAAAAAACAAAACTCCTGTCGGAAAGACCCAGTACTCTGCGTACGTCTTCATATGTCAGCGTATTACCGCAGTAGGATATGCAAACGTCCGCCAACGAAAGTGCGTCGCGCATACCGCCGTCTGCACAGTCGGCAATAAGTTTTACCGCTTCCGTTTCCGCCGTAACGTTGCTTTTTTTAAGCGCATATTCCAACCGGCTTGCAATTACGTCGGAGGAGATCAGTTTAAAGTCAAAACGTTGGCACCGGCTCAATATCGTTGCAGGTATTTTGTGTATTTCGGTTGTAGCCAAAATAAATACTGCGTGTTTGGGCGGTTCTTCCAAGGTTTTGAGCAGTGCGTTAAAGGCACCGCCGGAGAGCATATGCACCTCGTCGATTATATATACCTTATATTTGCCGTAAGCAGGGGCAAAAACTATCTTGTCCCGAATATCCCTAATGCTGTCAACGCCGTTGTTCGAAGCGGCGTCGATTTCTATTATATCCATATTGTCGTCGGCTGTAAAGGAACGGCAAGGTTCGCATTCACCGCAGGGATTGCCGTTTTTGGGACAGGCACAGTTTATGGCACGGGCAAAAAGTTTTGCCGTACTTGTTTTTCCCGTACCTCTCGGCCCCGAAAACAGGTATGCGTGAGCAATCCTGCCCGATTCCAACTGATTGAGCAAGGTGCGTACTATATGATCCTGACCAACCAGATCCTCAAAACGTTGGGGACGGAAGCGTCGGTAAAGCGCCGTATAAGCCATAAATTCACATCCGAAATAATTAGTATGCTTATTATATGACAAAAAGCGGAAATAATCAAGCAAAATGAATCTTAAATAACCAAAAGAGATCGCACAAAGGGGTAAAAGAGAGTTTTTAGGTGTATATTTTATGATAATTTGAAAACAATTAGATTAAAACGTCTTAAACCCGTTGACAAAAAAAGGGTAAGGTAATATAATTTATAATGTAATTAGCACTCAGAGGCGGTGAGTGCTAACAATAAAAGGGAGAGCATAAAATAATGGATGAACTGAGTTCCCGTCAGGTGCAGATATTGCAGACGATAGTTGAAGATTACATATCCAACGCTATGCCTGTCGGCTCGCGGACGATATCGAAAAATTTTGCGCTTTCTTCGGCAACAATCCGCAACGAGATGAGCGATCTTGAAGATCTGGGATATCTTGAACAGCCTCATACTTCGGCAGGGAGAGTTCCAAGTGAAAAGGCATATCGCTTTTACGTGGACCATTTAATGCATATGTCAAGGCTGTCGCTGAAAGAGATAGAATACTTAAAGACCTATTACGATCGCCGTATATGCCAAACGGGTGAAGTTATAAGCGAAGCGGCAAGAGTAATAAGCGATCTTACGCAGTACGTTTCAATAGTCACTCCGCCCCGTTCAAGCAACGTAAACGTAGCAAGTTTGCAACTTATGCCCATAAATCCAATAGCGGCAATGGTAGTGTTGCTTACGGATACGGGTATGATACAGAATACTCCCATAACGTTGCCGCGCAGTGTAACGGCGGAAGAACTTGAAAGTATGTCGAAAATGCTTAACCGTATTTTCTCGGGAAAAAGCGTTGACAGCATTCGCCCCGGTATAGCGCAGTATGCGGTGGAAACGGAGATAGCGGATCAGAAACTTATTTTCGATACTATTTGCGGAGTTATAGAGAATAAACTCCGAGAGGAAAACGAAAGAGTAGTTATTAAGGGCGCAAGCAAACTGTTTTCACATCAGGAATTTTTCGATATGGAAAAGGCAAAGGACTTTTTGCAGTTGCTTGAAGAAAACGAGCAGTTGGGAAAAGTTATAAACGACGGCGACGAAAAAGTCAATGTTAAAATAGGTAACGAAACGGGGCTTGGCAACGTTTCGATAGTTACCGCAACGTATTCTTCGGGGGACAGGAGTTTAGGCAAAATAGGCGTCATAGGTCCCACGAGAATGCAGTATGATAAAGTAGTGTCGGTTCTTGACCAAGTAGGGCAGGCTTTATCTCAAATATTCAGCGAAACGACGTCATTGGAGGAGAAGATAAGTGAAAGAGGAAAATAAATTGGACGAAGAGATAAAAGAAGAGATGAACGAAGAAGTAACGGAAGAAAGAGAAGATGCAACGGCGGATTACGAAACCAATGAAGAAGTAAAAGAGGAGAAGAGCAAGGAAGAAGAATATCTCGCTCTTGCCCAAAGGATACAGGCGGATTTCGACAATTACCGCAAACGCAATATTTCAATGCGTGCCGATGCTCTTGCAGAGGGCAAGTGCGAAGCGATAAAAGCATTTCTTCCCGTAATGGATAACCTTGAAAGGGCACTTGAAACCGAAAGGGCAAACGGTACGGAGGGTTCTCTTATGGAGGGACTTGAACTTGTACTTAAACAGATGGGCAGTATGCTTACGGAATTGGGCGTTGAAGAGATAACGGCACTTGGCGAAGATTTCAATCCGGAATGCCACAATGCGGTTATGCAGGTTCCCGCACAGGACGGGCAGAAAAAAGGCACGGTTGCGGCGGTGTTTGCAAAGGGTTATAAGGTAGGCAACAAAGTAATACGGTACGCAATGGTACAGGTAACAAACTGATTTTTAGGGCGAAAGCCTTTATATAAAAAATGATATTATTTTTTCGGAGGTAACATATTATGAGCAAAATTATAGGTATTGACTTAGGTACAACAAACTCCTGCGTGGCAGTTATGGAAGGCGGAGAGCCTGTGGTAATCCCCAATAGCGAGGGTGCGAGAACAACTCCCTCGGTTGTTGCGTTTAAAGACGGCGAGCGTCTTGTAGGTGCAATAGCAAAACGTCAGGCAGTAGCAAACCCCGATAACACGGTTATGTCCATTAAGAGAGATATGGGTTCTCTTATGGAGGGACTTGAACTTGTACTTAAACAGATGGGCAGTATGCTTACGGAATTGGGCGTTGAAGAGATAACGGCACTTGGCGAAGATTTCAATCCGGAATGCCACAATGCGGTTATGCAGGTTCCCGCACAGGACGGGCAGAAAAAAGGCACGGTTGCGGCGGTGTTTGCAAAGGGTTATAAGGTAGGCAACAAAGTAATACGGTACGCAATGGTACAGGTAACAAACTGATTTTTAGGGCGAAAGCCTTTATATAAAAAATGATATTATTTTTTCGGAGGTAACATATTATGAGCAAAATTATAG
Source organism: uncultured Oscillospiraceae bacterium (assembly GCA_964492705.1). GTDB lineage: Bacteria > Bacillota > Clostridia > Christensenellales > QALW01 > UMGS1322. The sequence goes on from CAZBLS010000040.1 coordinate 8,242, forward strand.
GTATTGACTTAGGTACAACAAACTCCTGCGTGGCAGTTATGGAAGGCGGAGAGCCTGTGGTAATCCCCAATAGCGAGGGTGCGAGAACAACTCCCTCGGTTGTTGCGTTTAAAGACGGCGAGCGTCTTGTAGGTGCAATAGCAAAACGTCAGGCAGTAGCAAACCCCGATAACACGGTTATGTCCATTAAGAGAGATATGGGTACTGCAAATAAAAGGAATATCGACGGCAAGAGTTATTCACCCCAAGAGATTTCCGCAATGATCCTTTCAAAACTTAAAGCGGATGCCGAAAGTTATTTGGGCGAGACTGTTTCACAGGCGGTTATTACCGTTCCTGCATATTTCAACGATTCACAGCGTCAGGCAACAAAGGACGCAGGTAAGATCGCAGGTCTTGAAGTATTGCGTATAATCAACGAGCCTACTGCCGCATCCCTTGCGTACGGTCTTGAAAAAGAGGGCAACCAAAAGATACTTATCTACGATTTGGGTGGCGGTACTTTCGACGTTTCCATTCTTGAAATCGGCGACGGCGTATTTGAAGTTTTGGCTACCAACGGCGACACCCATTTGGGCGGTGACGACTTCGACCAGCATATTATGGATTGGATGATATCCGAGTTCAAAAAATCAAGCGGAGTTGACCTTTCCAACGACAAAATGGCTATGCAGAGGCTTAAAGAAGCTGCTGAAAAAGCAAAGATTGACCTTTCCGGTACGCTTTCCGCAAATATCAATCTGCCCTATATTTCAATGGGTCCCGCAGGTCCTTTGCACCTTGACCTTACGCTTACAAGGGCAAAATTCGACGACCTTACAAGCGACCTTGTAAAGAGAACCATAGACCCCGTAAACAAAGCGATGAGCGACGCAGGTCTTTCAATGAACGATATTCACCGTGTTGTACTTGTAGGCGGTTCAACGAGAATCCCCGCAGTACAGGAAGCGGTTAAAAAAGTACTTGGCAAGGAGCCTTTCAAGGGAATTAACCCCGATGAGTGCGTTGCTATCGGTGCGGCTATTCAGGGCGGTGTTCTCGGCGGAGAAGTTAAGGACGTACTGCTTTTGGACGTAACACCCCTTTCATTGGGTATTGAAACTTTGGGTGGCGTTTGCACAAAACTTATCGAGCGTAATACCACTATTCCCGCTAAAAAGAGTCAGATTTTCTCCACTGCCGCAGACGGACAGACTTCGGTTGAGATCCACGTATTGCAGGGCGAAAGAGAAATGGCACAGTACAACAAAACTTTGGGACGTTTCCAACTTACGGGTATTCCCTCCGCTCCCAGAGGAGTTCCCCAGATCGAAGTTTCCTTTGATATTGACGCTAACGGCATAGTTCACGTTTCGGCAAAGGATCTCGGCACGGGCAACTCACAGGATATTACCATTACCGCTTCAACCAACCTTTCCGAGGATGAAATCGATAAGGCTGTAAAAGAGGCTGAACAGTATGCCGCAGAAGACAAGAAGAACAAGGAAGCGGTTGAAGTTCGCAATCAGGCTGATAACCTTGTTTACAGCACCGAGCGTACTCTTAACGAACTGGGTGACAAGATAGCGTCCGACGATAAAACGAGAGTTCAGGCAGAGGCAGATGCGGTTAAAGAAGCGCTTAAAGGCACCGATAACGATGCAATCAAAGCCGCTTCGGAAAAACTTGCACAGGTAAGTCAGGAGATATTCGGCAAGATTTACGGTGCGGCACAGCAGAATGCTACGGCAGGTGCAGATAATGCGGGTAACGCAAATAACGGCGGTGACGGCAACACCTATGATGCCGATTATGAAGTAGTTGACGAGGATAAATAATTTCCTATGGCAGACAAAAGAGATTATTACGAGGTCTTGGGTGTCCAAAAAGGCGCATCCGATGACGAGATAAAAAAAGCATTCCGCCAAATGGCGAAAAAGTATCATCCGGATCTTCATCCGGATGATGCCGAATGTGAAAAAAAGTTTAAAGAACTGAACGAAGCCTACGAAGTGCTGTCCGATCCTCAAAAGAGGGAAAATTACGATAGATTCGGCTTTGACGGTCCGCAAGGATTCGGCGGAGGCGGAGGTTCCTACGGATTTTCCGGCGACGGATTTTCGGGATTCGGAGATATTTTCGACACGTTTTTCGGCGGTGGCGGAACGAGAGCGAGCCGTGACCCCAATGCGCCCCAAAGAGGTAATGATTTACGGGTAGACGTGAGAATTTCTTTTGAAGAAGCCGCTTTCGGTTGCGAAAAAGAAGTGGAAATTCTCCGTGAAGAAGAGTGCGACCAATGCCACGGCACGGGGGCAAAAGAGGGTACACAACCCGAAAAATGCCCTGTTTGCCACGGCTCGGGACAGGTGCGTTCACAGCAGAACACCATATTCGGCAGTTTTTCGTCCACACATCCCTGTGAGCATTGCAGAGGAACGGGTAAGATAGTAAAAGACCCCTGCAATCAGTGTAAAGGCAAAGGACGTATCCGCCGTAGGCGTAAAATGACGGTTAAAATTCCGGCAGGTATCGACAACGGTCAGTCCATATCTATGCGCGGTGAGGGCGAACAGGGACGTAAAGGCGGTTCTAACGGCGATTTGTACGTGCGCATAAGCGTTTCACAAAGCGATAAATTCGAGCGCAGGGGCAATGACCTTTTCCTTGAAACGGATATCGATTATGCAAAAGCCGTTTTGGGCGGTGAAGTTCAGGTACCTACACTTGAAGGTACGGCAAGCCTTAAAATTCCCGAGGGAACGCAACCGGGTGCAAGGTTCAGGCTTAAAGGTCAGGGTATTGTGTACGTTAATACGCAGTCGAAAGGCGACCTGTACGTTACGGTAAATATTACCGTGCCCAAACGCCTTACAAACAAGCAAAAAGACTTGCTTAAAGCGTTCGATGCGGAAATGAACGGAGAAAAGAAGAAAAAAGGTCTTTTTGACAAATAGTACATTTTAAACGGCGAGATTTTCGCCGTTTTTTGTCATGTATGGCAACTGAAAAGCGGACGTATATGATAGAATTAAAGAGCAAAGTTTTAATAAACAGTATTATGCACGGAATATCAGATAGAGAGACAGAAGAAAGGGATAGATTGAAAACAGACAATTATACTTACGAAACCGTTGGTTAGCATAAACAGGAGCACATAACCGCCACAGATAAAAATTGATAAATAAAAAAGTAAAAACAGCAATATTTGTCCGATATTTGTACAGATAAGTCTTGAAATGCTGCAAAAAATGCCGTATACTATTATTAAAGAGGTAAAAGCCTCGTATACGTTTTTATAAGGAGAGAATATAAAATGAAACTCGGAGTTTTAACTGTTCCGCTGTATGACAGAAGCTTTGAAGAAGCCCTTAAATGGCTCAGTGAAAGAGGAGTACATACCCTTGAAGTGGGTAACGGCGGTTTCCCCGGAAATACCCATATCAATCCCGACGATTATTTGGGTAAGCCCGAAAAGATTGCAGAACTTAAAGCGTTGCTTGATAAATACGGTATGACCGTTGCGGCACTTTCCTGCCACGGCAACTGTGTTCATCCCAACAAAGAAGTTGCGGCAAAGTTCCAAAGCGATTATGAGAAGACCGTGCTTATGGCAGAGCAATTGGGCGTTGAAACGGTTGTAACGTTCTCCGGCTGTCCCGGCGGAAGCAAGGATGACAAAACGCCTAACTGGGTAACCTGTCCTTGGCCCGAAGATTTTACGGAAATTTTGGATTATCAGTGGAATGAAGTGCTTATTCCTTATTGGAAAGAAGCGGTTAAGTTCGCAAACGCTCACGGCGTTAAGAAGATTGCACTTGAAATGCACCCCGGATTTTGCGTGTACAACACCACTACGCTTCTTAAATTAAGAGAAGCGGTTGGCGATACTATCGGTGCAAACTTTGACCCCAGCCACCTTATTTGGCAGGGAATAGAGCCTGCCGAGGGTGTAAGAATGCTCGGCAAAGCAATTTATCACGTTCACGCAAAGGATACGTTCCTTGACAGCGCAAACACCAAAAAAATGGGTGTACTTTCCACAACTCCCTACTCGCAGATGCTTGACCGTCCTTGGACGTTCAGAACGGTTGGCTACGGATTGGACGTTACACAGTGGAAGAACTTTGTAAGTATGCTCCGTGCCGTAGGATATGACGGAGTACTTTCCATTGAACACGAGGATATGCTTATGAGCATTGAGGAAGGTCTTGAAAAGGCAATTACCTTTATGCAGGATATTATAAGCGTTGAGTCTACCGGTGCAATGTGGTGGGCATAAAATTAAGACAACGTAAAACAGTATAATAAATACCGCAAACCTGTCCGAAATGATAGGAATGCGGTATTTTTTTGTTGAAAATATTGCATTATCGCACGTCACAGAGTGGCTTTTAACTAAAATTACATTATCGCACGTCACAGAACGGTTTTAACGGAAAAATATACACCGCTTTTTGAAAAAAACGTGCTTTTGCGGAATAAAATGAGGAAATAACCGTATACTTATTTAACGGGGTGATTTTTTTTGAAAAACAAAAAACTTGCCGAAAGTATAATTGTTTCGTTTCTTGTAACGGCAATCAACGTGTCTGTTGCATTGCTTTTTACCGATACTCACAGTGTGTGGTATTCGTCACTCGTTAAACCTGCGTTTCAGCCTCCGCCGACGGTGTTCTTTATCGGGTGGACGGTAATATATTTGCTTTTCTCCGTTTCATTTTGCATATCGGTGTACTTTAACACAGGAGAAAAAGTATTCTATATTATACAGGCGGTACTGAACACACTGTGGTGCGCAACTTTTTTTACGTTTCACCTGACTTTAACGGCGCTTGCCGTAATAATTTTATATTTTGCGGTTTCACTGATTACGGTAAAAACAACGTTTTCGGTAAATAAAATACCGTCACTTTTGCTGTTACCGCAAGTGTGTTGGCTTGCATTTGCCGCATTACTCAATTATGCGATAATTTTGCTTAACTGAATTTTTGTTTCCGAATAAGAATAAATGTTCGCTGAAAAACACTTCCCTATGAATGAAGAAAACCCCAAAGATTTAATGGCTTTGGGGCTGATTTTAAACGGGAAGTGTTTTTTTATTATCGCATTTCTTCAATATGGTAAATATAGTCGAGGGAAGAAAGGGCTTCGATTATTTCCACGTGGGTTTTGTACTTTTTAAGTTCTCCGCTGCATATGGTAAACGTTACCGTGTAAACGCTGAGTCCCGAACCTACGTATGCTTGGTTTGCTTCGATATCGTCTATGCGCAACCCCAAACGTCTGCTGACGGTTACAAAATCTCGGAGGTATTCACTGCTTTTAAGTTCGAGATGAATTTCAAAGTGATTGGAGCGGTTTTTAAGATAAAGTTCAAAGGACGGGAAACAGGCGAGTATGCACAGCAGGAAAAAGAAAACTATTACAGTTGCGGTGTACAGACCTGCGCCCACCGTGAAACCTAAAATACTGCACGCCCAAAGTGCCGCCGAGGTGGTAAGACCTTTTATTTGACTTCGTGAACTGAACAGAATAGAGTTTCCGCTTACGAGGGACGTGGCAATTACCGTTGCCGCAGATAGCACGGGCAGTTGCACGTTGTAGGCTTCAAAGAGAAATATATCTAAAATCATTGAAAGGGCAGAGGCAAAGGAGATAAGTACGAAAGTCCGAAGTCCTGCGGAGTGACGCTTGCCCGAACGCTCGCATCCGATTACGGATGAAAGGAGCACTACCGCCGAAATGCGCAATAAGATCGAATAAGTATTAAGTTCGGTGGACCAAGCGCCTAAAAATTCGCCTATGGGATCTGTAAAAAAAGTATCGGTAAACATTATTTATTCCTCCTGCGGAAAGCGTTATTTTGCATCATTGCAGTATTATAGTGTTCTTCCGCCGCTTCCGAAAAAGCCTTTTCGTCATCGTAGTAAGGGTCGTTGTGCTCGGGGAGTTCTTTTTGAATTGCCTGTATGCGTTCTATCAGCAGTTCCACTTCGGATTTGGAATTTTGGGCTTCTTCGGGAAGTGTAACGATATCTTCCAATTTGTCCGAATATGAATGGGACAGATAGAGGGAAAGTTTGGCACAGGCGGGACCGATAAGTTCGTACAGTACACTTGAAGCGAGTATTATCGTTTCAAGAGCCACACCTGCGCTTCCGCCTAATGTGCGTGCACCCATTGAGGCAAGACCGATTGCCACGCCTGCCTGCGGTATAAGTGCAAGACCGAGATAATTGCGTACAGATTTGTCTTTTTTTACAAACAGACAGCCTAAATATGCTCCGCCGTATTTACCCAGTATTCTTACGGCAAAATATATTATTCCCACCGTTAAAAGGGGAACAGAGCCGATAACGTCGGAAGTGTTTACAAGTGCACCTAAATCAAAATTCAGCCCCGAGCGCACAAAAAACAACAGCAGGATCGGTGGCGAAAAGTAGTTTAACTGCTTGAACAAACGCTCATCGTCGGTGGTGTTTATATACACCATGCCCATAGCCATACATCCGAGCAAAGGTGAAACGTCAAGTATGGCGCAAATTCCGCAAAATGCAAACAAAAGCGCAACGGATACTATAAGACGGTTGTCGGTGGAACGCTTGTGCAGTAATATTTTAAGGAAAATACCGAACAGACATCCGAGAGCGAACACCGCCAAATTAAGCAGTAACGGCTTCATAAAAGAAGCAAAATTGAAACTTTCCGTAGAGGATGCAAGAGAAATGGCAATGCTGTATGCCACAAGACCTACTACGTCATCAAGGGCGACGACCTGCAAAAGAGTATCCACAAAATCGCCCTTTGCGCCTGTTTGACGGATAGTCATAACGGTGGATGCCGGAGCGGTCGCAGCCGCAAGAGAGCCGAGTACAAGGGAAAAATTAAAATCGAGATTTAGGGCGAAATAGCATACTGCAAAAACAAGAACCGATGCAAGACAGGCTTCCAAAACGGTAATTATTATCACTTTTGCGCCGTTCTTTTTCAGCGTGGAAAAACGGAAAAATTCACCTGTGGAAAAGGCGATAAACGCAAGGGCAATATCCGCAATAAAACTCATACCGTCAACAACGGAAGAGGGTATAAAGTTAAGGCAGTATTTACCCAGCAATATTCCCGAGATTATATATGCCGTTACGTTTGGCAAGCGCAAATGCTTTGTAATACGTGTCATAGCAAAACCGCATATAAGCATAAGTGAAAGTGATACTATCGTTACGGATACGGGAGAAGTTATATGCAGTGCTTCGTATATGGGTGTTAACATAAATGCTCCTTAAAAAGTTATTGAAAAAATTACCGCTATATGATATAATTTTATAAGAATACTATTTTGGAGTTGTAAAGTGGAAGAATT
>CAZBLS010000041.1:0-14424 GCA_964492705.1 uncultured Oscillospiraceae bacterium
AAGCAAGGGAGAAGCGCAGTGCGTCGGCACCGTACTTGTCGATAACTTCCAAGGGGTCGATTCCGTTGCCTAAACTCTTCGACATTTTTCTGCCCTGCGAATCTCTTACTATGCCGTGGATAAGTACGGTCTTAAAGGGAACTTCGCCCATTTGCTCAATGCCGGAGAACATCATTCTGGCAACCCAGAAGAAAATTATATCGTAACCCGTGATAAGTGCGTCCGTAGGATAGAAATAGTCAAGTTCCTCCGTTTTATCGGGCCAACCCAGCGTTGAGAAAGGCCAAAGTGCGGAAGAAAACCAAGTGTCCAAAACGTCCTCGTCCTGTTTAAAGTGGGTGCAACCGCATTTGGGGCACTTTGAGGGCATTTCCTTTGATACAACGGTTTCACCGCATTGGTCGCAGTAGTATGCCGGAATTCTGTGTCCCCACCAAAGTTGACGGGAAATACACCAATCTTTGATATTTTCAAGCCAATTATAGTATGTTTTCGAAAATCTTTCGGGAACAAACTCCGTTTCACCCCGTTTAACCGCTTCGAGAGCGGGTTTTGCCAAGGATTCCATTTTAACGAACCATTGCTTTGAAACCATAGGTTCAACCGAGTGGTGGCAACGGTAGCAAGTGCCTACGTTATGTGTATAATCTTCGGTTTTTATAAGACAACCGCATTCGGTAAGGCGTTCAACTACTTTTGTGCGTGCATCTTCTCTTGAAAGACCTGCAAATTCACCGCCGTCGCTGTTTATCGTGCCGTCGTCGTCCATAATGCGAATTACGGGGAGCGAATGGCGCATGGCAACTTCAAAGTCGTTGGGGTCGTGGGCAGGCGTTATCTTAACCGCACCGCTTCCGAAATCCTTTTCAACGTATTCGTCGGCAACAATGGGAATTTCCCTGTTCATAAGGGGAAGAACCACCGTTTTACCTACAAGGTCCTTATATCTTTCGTCATCGGGATGTACCGCTACCGCCGTGTCGCCCATATAAGTTTCGGGACGGGTGGTGGCAACGGTTATGGATTGCTTGCCGTCGGGAGTAAAGTAGCGCATATGCCACAAATGTGAGGGCTGTTCCTCGTATTCCACTTCCGCATCGGAAAGGGCGGTCTTACAAACGGGACACCAGTTTATTATACGGCTTCCGTGATAGATAAGTCCCTTTTCATACAGGCGCAGGAAAACTTCGGTTACCGCTTTGGAGCAACCTTCGTCCATAGTAAAGCGTTCCCTGTCCCAATCGCAGGAAGAGCCCAATTTCTTCAACTGTTCCACGATACGTCCGCCGTACTGCCTTTTCCAGTCCCAAGCACGTTCGAGAAACTTCTCTCTGCCCAAATCTTCTTTTTTGATACCCTCTTTTGCAAGAGCGTCAACTATTTTCACTTCCGTGGCGATACTTGCGTGGTCTGTTCCGGGTACCCAAAGTGCGGAATAACCCTGCATACGCTTAAAGCGGATTATAGCATCCTGCATCATATTGTCGAGAGCGTGTCCCATATGCAGTTGACCCGTAATATTGGGTGGGGGCATAACTATTGTAAAAGGTTTTTTGCTCCTGTCCACTTCGGCGTGGAAGTAGCCTTTTTCAAGCCACCTTTTATAAAGTCTTTCCTCAACTTCTTTGGGATCGTACTGTTTTGCCGTTTCTTTCAAAATAATATCCTCCTTAAAAAAAGAAAAACGCCCTGAAAAAGGACGTCAATTCACGCGGTACCACCTTAATTTCTCCCCGAAAACGGGAAGACACTCACAGTGCTTTATCGGGCACAGGTCGCCGAGGCTACTGCCGTTCGCCGTCGGATGCTCAAAAACTACGTTCGGGAATTTTGCGCTGTGCCCTTACAGCCAAAGAGGCACTCTCTGTAAAGCGAAAAGAAACCCTACTCCTTTTTATCATCGCATATATTTTATTACATACCGATTATAACTGATTTTTCCCTGTTTTGCAAGCGTTTTCGTTTGCTTTTGAAGAATTTTTCCTTACAAACGTAAGATAAGCGTACTGCAACAGAGAAAAAATGCTTAAAACCACTGCCGTATACAGGATATATCTTATAATATCCGCATAGGGCGCAAGAAAACTGTCCGTTGTAAAGAACATCATACATAAACTCAGTGAAATAAAAAACGATGCGCATTTTCCGAATTTGTTGGAAAAAACCATTACCTTGCGTTTTTTTGAAACAAGACCTCCGCCTATAAGCATAAGCAGTTCTTTTCCCACCATAATAAACGCAACGGGCAGGGGTAACATACCTTTAACCGAAAGACAGATAACGGCTGAAAGTTGCAACATTTTGTCCGCAAGGGGGTCGAGAATTTTGCCCAAATTGCTAATTGCGTTAAATTTGCGTGCAATAAACCCGTCGGCAACGTCAAGCAGTGAAGCAAACACGAAAACCCCGAAAGCAAGGGGTGGTGACGCCGTAAAGAATACATAGATAAAAAACGGGCACGAAAGCAACCGTATTGCCGAGAGAATATTTGGTACGTGCTTCATAAAATCTCCTACATCAATTTTTTCATCCTGTCGAGAGCACTTTTTTCAAGGCGTGAGACCTGTGCTTGGGATATGCCTATACTTTTTGCTATTTCGGTTTGTGTTTTTCCCAAAAAATAGCGCAAGTTTATTATATTATATTCCCTTTCGGTCAATTTTGTCAACGCCTGTCTTAATGCAAGGTGATCCGCCCACTTTTTTGCGCTGTCATTGGGGTCGCCTATCTGATCCAAAACGAAAACCTGTTCGTTTCCGTCCTTAAACACGGGTTCGTATATGGAAACGGGTTCGCAAACCGCTTCCAAAGCGCTTTCCACTTTAACGATGTCTTCGTTAAGAGCATGGGCGATATCCGCATTGGAAACTTCTCTTTGACCGCCTAATGTAAGGCGTTCTCTTTCCTGCATGGCACGGTAGGCAAGATCCCGTACCGAACGGCTTACCCGTATACTGCTGTTATCCCGTAAAAAACGGCGCAATTCACCTATGATCATCGGCACGGCATATGTTGAAAACTTTACGTTATGGGAAGTATCGAAATTTTTCACCGCTTTGATAAGACCTATGCAACCTACCTGAAAAAGGTCGTCGGCGGAATCGCACCGAGAGAGAAATTTCTGTACGACCGAGAGTACAAGACGCAGATTTGCGTAAATAAACTTTTCTTCCGCAAGACTGTCTCCCGATTTTATTTTTTTTATAAGTTCGTCCGTTTCTCTGTGGTTTAACCTTGGCAACGACGAAGTATCCACTCCGCATATACTTACTTTTCCGTGATATTGCATACTGTCCTCCACTGTTATATGTAGCAGAGCGGACAGTTTTATTATGGCATATTTTCAGTTTAATATACTTTTTCTTTTAATGTGAAAAAGGGAAAAGGCACATCCGAGCAACCAAAACAGAGCAAAAATAATAATCAGTATTGCGCAGTTTCTTTGCAGTAAAAGGGCAACGGGTAATGTAAATGAAAGGCATACGGCGGATAAAAACAGCTGTTCAAGGAAAAAAGAAGCGAAAACAGAAGCTTCTTTTTGCCCGAGAGAGTGCATTATTTTGTATTCTCTCCGTCGCATAGCGGTGAACAGGAAAGAAATAACAAAGGAGAGCAGTATTGCCATTACGTAAATAAAGGGGAAAAGCGAACCGATATATTCCAGTCTTTGGGATGCGGAACGGTCTGCCTGCAAGTAAGAAGAATCGTTAAATACGATAAAACTCCGTACAGTGCGTATCTGCCTTACTTGTGCAAGACCGCTTTCGTACAGCGATTGCTTAACGTTTGCAAGCAGTGAACAATCGTCAACGCAAAAGGATGCGAATGAATATGCGGGGTCGGTGTTTATGCAGACTATATCGCATATTTTACGGCTGTCTTCAATACGGTAACTTACCGATGCACCCGCAAAACCGTAAAAGTCACCTACGGCAAGGGAATCGTTACGGGAAACGGCGGAAACAGGCACGTATATATTACCGTCGCCGTTATCCGCATCGAAAGTTCCCACCACAAGGAAGTCCATAGGGTATATCGAATGTGAAGAAACTGCGGAAAAGCCTATATCCATAAGAACGGATAAATTGACGGTATCCCCTTTCTTTATACCGTTCTCATCTGCTAAAACAGAGGGGATAACGCAAACGCCGTTATTTTCTTTTGAAGAAAAAATACTGCCGTCAAAGCCGTCGAGATAGTCGGTTTTAACGTTTTTCGCAAGCAAAAATTCGGGTGAAGACAACAGATCGTCGGTAAAAATAATTCTGTTGCCGGATTTTAAACGGCTGATAAACGCTTCAATGGCAAAAGAATTCATTTTCGACAAATCAAAATAATTTCCGTCGGTGTTAAGTATGTACGGCATTGAATACCCTGTGGTGACTTTACTTATACCCTCGGTATTTTTTACCGTTTCGACCGTAGATTTGTCAAGTACAAGTCCGTCTGTCTTCTGCCCGTAGATATCGGTAAAATATCCGTTTACCGTGCTTTCCTTTTGCAGTGAAAAATAACTTTCTCGGTACCCGTCTTCCGATGCGCGCATAAAAAAGAACATTACGGAAGATGATAAAAGCAAAATTACGGTTAGCGACGTGCGCAAAGCACTTCTTGAAACGGAGATACAAGCATATTTACACGCACCGCCTTTAAGCGAACGGGAATGCACACGTCTTCTTGGGAGCGATAACCCGATTTTAACATTCGGAGCGGCGGAAAAGAGAAGACAAAGGAGCATAACCGCAAGTAAACACAAAAAAACGGCAATGGAAAAAAGAGCGCAAAGGGAAAGTTCGGGCGGATAAAACGCACTTTCCGCCGAAATGCCGTAAGTGTCACGGCTGAAAAGGTCAATGGCATCGGAAGTGCTTGCGGTAAGGGAAGCCATAATACCGACCGCAAATTTACATAAAAGGAATGCGCAGAAACACCCGATAAAACAGGCAGGCACAGCAATAAGAGACATACAGCATAGGAAATAAGCGCATATCCCCATTTTGCTTACGCCTAACCTGCGCATAATTCCCGAGGACGTTTTTTGGTTGGAAAAAACAAGAAAACCGCACAGAAAAATAAATACGCAACCTGCGGTAAGGCAGATACGGCAAACGGAGGATATAAGCAAACTCATATCTTCAAGGGAAGAAATCGCTTTTGAGTATCCTTGGTCAAACAGAGTAATGCGTATTCCGTTCGGAACGGTGATGTTTTTTAAATATTCTTCCCCCTGTCCGTTTTCAAAGCGGAACTGACCTATTGTGTATGAAAGTGTACGGGTTTTCGCCGGTGTGTCCGCAGGCACGAAAATTCTGTTGTTATATGCGGAGTCTCCGTCAAAAATACCCGTTAAAGTAAGTGTAGAATCGGAATCGAATTTTTCAAAATAGCAATCGGCAACGCTTTGTGCCGAATTTACCGCCGTGTGCAAAGTAACCGTATCGCCTACGGAAAGACCCGACAGGGATGCCATTTGGGCGGACATAATACATCCGACGTTTTCACGGGAATAAAATTCGCCCGAGGAAAGGGAAATAAAACCCTGCTGAAAGGGATAAAGTGCTTCGGGACCGTCGGATGCCGTAAGCACAAGATGTCTCCGTCGCATTTCGTAAGCATCGGCTATTTTGCAAAAGTCGGAATTTTCGGGAATTTTATAGGAATTGCCGTTGGTTATATCGGTGCAGGAAGCAAATTTTCTACCGTCGGGAAGAGAAAATTCTTCCGCCACAAGGAGTGCATAGGAACCGCTTGAACTTATTGTGCCGTTTACAAGGTAAGTGTTGCCTATTTCGGGCACGAAATCGCCGAAATACACTTTCAGCATCATTTCGTTGAAATTACGCAGAGAAAACAGAGTTTCTTCTCCTCTGCAAAAGTACGTACCGTCCTGACAGCGCAGTACTTTTACCGCCAGTACCGCACTGTCGGGCAAAGAATGGTCTGAATAACTTTCATTTCCGTCCACAACGCAAAAGGCATTTTCGGTCTTTTCAAAATACATTGCGCCGTCTTTTATCTCGGGAGAAAAGTCTATTTCGCTGATTTTGTCGGAAATAAGGCTGTCGTTTGGGTAGTTTCCGCCGGTGTATTCAACCGTACCGATGGTAATATACCGTTCCTTGCACGCATCTACTGCGTCGTTTAATGCAAATCCCGTGCAAAGTGAAGCAACGCAAAGCACACAGGAAATAAGAGAAAGGACGAAAAAAAGAATACTTTTTCCGTCCCGAAAAACAAATTTTATGCCGTGGCGGAAAAACATTATTCGTGTGCCTCCCCTGTTCGTTTATCCCTTACAAGTGTGATCTTGCCGTCGTTTACTCCATAGTGAATATCCGCTCTTTCCGTTACAAGGGGGTCGTGGGTCACCACAATAATGCATTTGTTGTCACTGTGGGCAAGGTCAAGGAGCAAGTCGATGACCGCATTGCTGTTTTCACTGTCCAAATTTCCCGTAGGCTCGTCTGCAAGAAGTACCCGTCTGTTAAGACTGAGACCCCGTGCGACGGCAACCCTTTGCTGTTCTCCTCCGCTTATTTCCGAGGGGAATTTGTTAAAAAGGCTCTCCGGCAGAGATACTTTTTTTGCAAGCGCCCTTGCCTGCTCTTCTGCTTCTTTGCCGTTTATCTTTGCAAGTTCCATAGGGTACTTTATGTTTTCAAGCACGGTGAGCCGAGGAAACAGGGAGAAATCCTGATATATTACCGAAACCGACTCTCTGCGGTATCTGTTGCGGTCGGTGTTTTTTACGGAAATGCCGTCGAATATTATATCTCCCGATTGCGGTACGGCAAGTCCTGCCAAAAGTGACAAAAACGTACTTTTTCCCGCACCGGATTTTCCCGTAACGGCATAAGCGAAACCTTGGGAAAATTCACAGGATACGTTATCTAATATTTTTCTTTCTTTCGTATAGGAAAACGTTACGTTTTCAGCCTTTAATATGCTCACAGTGCTCTCCGTCAGTTCTCGGTTTTTGCCTTTAAATTTTTTACGCTTTCGTCGTCGGGGAAAAGTTCGTACAGTTCGTTGGCTGTTTCCAATGCCCTTTGCTTGTTGCCGTCAGCCAAAAATGCTTCCGCTTCGCCGATTTTTTTGGATAAAATTACGTTCTTGCAACTTTCTATACCGTCGACCGATGCGGAATATTTCGCTTCGTCAAATTCGCTCACCTTGCGCAGTTCTTTTACGGCTGACGGATAATCGCCGTTTATTATCATCTCTGCGGCGGAAGAAAAGGCCTCGTCGCTTGTTTTTTTATATAAGATTCCGTCACGGCAATCGGAAAGTTTGTTTTTTGCAAAGCCGAATTTGCAAACTCTCGAAAGATAAGTTTTTGCCTGCGTTTCGGTAAATTCCCCTGCGTAAAACCGCTTTACGGTGCTTTCCGCTTTGGCAAAAACGTCGGATTTTATATATTCGGCAAAGATCTCCAATCCTTTGTATTTTTGCCAAAGGGTATCGTCGTACTGCTCGGTAAAGCAAAGGTCAAAGTAAGTATTCAGGTGCGTGCGTAAAACTTCAAGTTCTTCCGAGGTGTCTTTTGTGGAAAGAAATACCGTGGCGGCAGCCTGATAGTTGTATTCGTTTAACGCTTTTTCGAATTTTCCCGACTTTACAAAGCCGAAAAACGGCACGTCTATTACATTTCGGGAAGATAATAAATACAGTCCCGAAAAAATTATGCATAAAATAATTGCCATGACGGAAAGCGTAAGGAAAAACTTCTTTATGCGTTTCAAAAAAATCACCTCATAAAAAGTAAGGCTGTTTCGGCAAAATGCGAAACAGCCTCCGCTGTTTTTAAGTTATCTTTTTCCCTTATCTACAAGGAAAGAGTTTATTTTGGAGGAGGGGTCAAGCAAGTCGCTTATGGAAGCATCGTGGTTAAGCGTGTCGATAATATAAGCGATGTATTTTGAAAGATCCACCGTGCAGTGCCATTCGCGCGAAGCAAGTTCGGGAGATGTGCAAGTACCGTTTGTGGTAAATACTTTGCGGATCATACCTTTCTTGTATGCCTCGTCAAAGTGGTCGAGACCTTCGCAGAAAAGACCGAAAGTGGTGCATACGTAAATGTCCTTTGCGCCCAAGTCTTTAAGTTTTACAGCCAAGTCAAGTACGCTGTCGCCGGAGGAGATCATATCGTCAACGATAATAAGGTCCTTGCCTGCTACGTCGGCACCCAAATATTCGTGAGCCACAATGGGGTTACGGCCGTTTATTACCACCGAATAGTCACGGCGCTTATAGAACATACCCAAGTCAACACCGAGCACCGAGGAGAAGTAAATGCCCCTTGCCATAGCGCCTTCGTCGGGACTGATTATCATAAGGTGATTTTTGTCGATGTTTATATCGGGTTCTGCGGTAACGAGAGCCTTTATCATTTGATAAGTGGGCATAACGTTTTCAAATCCGTGTACGGGAATTGCATTTTGTACTCTCGGGTCGTGAGCGTCGAACGTAATAATATTGTCGATGCCGAGACCTACAAGTTCCTGCAAAGCGGTGGCGCAGTCAAGCGATTCTCTGCCCGAACGCTTATGCTGGCGTCCCTCGTAAAGCATAGGCATAACTACCGTTATTCTTCTTGCTTTTCCGCCGATAGCGGTAATGATTCTTTTAAGGTCGGCATAATGGTCGTCGGGGCTCATCGGAACCTGCTGACCGTAAAGTTTATAGGTAAGCAAATGGTTGAATACGTCGCAAATAATATAGATATCAAGACCTCTTACAGACTGACGTACAACGCCTTTTGCTTCACCGCTGCCGAAACGGGGGCAGGAGATATCAATCATATAGGTATCTCTCTCGTAAGCCACAAAGGAAGCATCAGCCTTAAATTCGCTGTCTCTTTCCTTGCGCCAGTTTGTAAGATAAAAATCGATTTTTTTGCCTATTTCCTCACAACCGGGCATAGCGATAATACCCAAGGGCGCAAAGGGTAATGTGGTAAGATTTTCAAGATAATCAGCCATAAATTCCTCCAAAGTGCATTAGTTTCTTTTTTCGACAATATTATACTGTATTTTTTCGGTTTTGTAAAACGGGAAAGTGCAAAAATACATATTTTCTTCCGAGATTTACAAAAAAAGCAAGTTTTTTAAAAAAGATACGAAAATTCTGCCGACAAAACAACAAAAATGTAAAATAATACTTGAAATTTGCGATAACGTGTGATATCATAATGAACAGATAAAAAATATTCATAACGGAGGGAGCATAAATGAAGAAAACGAAAGCGATCGTCTCGGTATTGCTTTTGGCGGTGCTCGTATTTACCGCCTGTGCAAAAGAACCTAGCAGTACGGTAAGTGAAACCGAAGCACCTACCCAAACCGCTACGGCGGAACCCACCGAGGTGCCTACCGATACCCCCGAACCAACCGATGAACCCGATGAACCCGAGGAAACACCGGAGCCTACGGAAGAACCCGAAACTCCTACGCCCACCGCACCTGTGGGTGCAACCGTTGCGCCTACAAGCACACCGACAGGTGTGCAGATATCCACGCAAACTTGGGCATTAAACGAAGTGACGCTGAATTCCGACAAAAAATATTCCGACCCTTACAGAGATGTGGACGTGGATCTGATACTTACCGACGGCACTACCGTATATAAAGTACCGTGCTTCTGGGACGGCAAGGAAGTGTGGAAGTGCAGGTTTTACTGCCCCACGGCAGGTTCGTGGTCATATCACACCGAATGTACCGATACTTCCGACAGCGGATTGCACAACCGCAAAGGCAACGTTACGGTAACAAAAAACAACAGTTCCTATCCTTTATATAAAAACGGATTTGTAAAGACTGACGGAAGTAAATATTTCGTGTACGATAACGGTACACCGTTCTTCTACTTGGGCGATACTCATTGGTCTCTCGGACAGGAATCCGTTACAAAAGTAAAAACTATGGCGGCAAAGCGCAGTGAACAGCAGTTCACCGTTATACAGTCCGAACCAATCGGTGCGGGATTTGCGTTAGAAAACGGTGTTCAGCAAAGCGATATGAGCGGATTGAGGAAGTACGATGAGAAATTCGCCGCAATCGCCGATAACGGTCTTGTGCACGCAAATGCGCAGTTCTTCTATCCCTCGGGAATGGAAGCGCTTATAAAAAACAGCGGAGGATATTCCAAAACGGTTGTGGGAAGCGCAGGCGGCAAGAATATGTACAAACTCAGTGAAAATGCCGTTAAAGAGTTACAGCGTCTTACCCGTTATTGGGTAGCACGTTATACCGCATATCCTGTTATGTGGACTCTCGGACAGGAAGTGGATGACGATTTCTATTGGTCAACAAGTTCGCATCCCGATTGGTCATATGCCAATAACCCTTATTTGTTTGTTGCCGAATATATCCGTCAGTACGATCCTTATCAGCATCCCCTTACCGCTCATCAGGAAAATACAGGCGCAACAAAGGTGAACAATTCCGCATTTAAAAATGTCAAAGGGCACACTTGGTATGCGGCACAGTGGTCGCCTAACACGGCAGGACAGTATGACAGAAGCGTTGTTTCGGAATACTGGTCACAGTCAAAACCCACCATTCTCTATGAGGGCAGATACTGCTATCTGTGGACGAAGAACTTCGGCGCAAGGGCGCAGGGGTGGATAGCATATCTTTCCGGGATGTACGGCTACGGTTGGGGCGGACAGGACA
Organism: uncultured Oscillospiraceae bacterium; assembly: GCA_964492705.1. Lineage (GTDB taxonomy): Bacteria > Bacillota > Clostridia > Christensenellales > QALW01 > UMGS1322. The sequence goes on from CAZBLS010000041.1 coordinate 10,674, forward strand.
CTTGGAGTTACACCAATCAGTATAACGAAGGTTCCGACAGTAACGATTTCGGCAATTTGGATATAATCCACGCAAGCGAAAAGCAGTGGGCGTCCTATGAGGATTCTTACACTTACGTAAGTGTTATCGAAATGGGCTATATGCACCGATTCTTTGCCGAAAAAGTAGGCGATTGGTGGAATTTGCTTCCCGATGTAGATAAGAACAGCGTATCGATCATCCGTGACGACAGTGCATACAGTGCAATCGCCGCCACAAAGGATAAGTCAAAGTGCGTTATCTATTTCTATAATACCCTGTCCCGTACGGAACTTGATGCCGACGGCAAGAACAGTTATCACAGAAAAGATAAAAACAAGCAGTATCCCTACTACAATTCACCTTATCCCGAAAACGGAAATTCAGGTTCGCCTCTTGCAACGGGAACAGTCAACGGACTTAAAAACGGTACATACACCGTTACTTGGTTTAACCCCGTAAGCAATCAGTATACTTCCGGCGGAACGGTTACGGTATCGGGCGGTTCGGCAAGACTTCCTCAAAAGCCTTACTCCGGCGATATGGTAATGTTGCTTACCCAAAATTAAGTTTCGGTAAAAGCGATTTCAAATTGCGCTCCGCAACAGCGGAAATCGGAACGGAAAACAATTAAAATGACCGCAAACACGTTAAAGGACGGGAATGCGGTCTTTTTTACGGTAAATTCGAAGTTGTGTTTGTGCAGACGGAATTTTTTTAGCGAAAATGTGTGGCGAAAGTTTTGCCCGATTTCAGTTAAAACCGCAAAAGGGCAGAATAATGTTGCTTGAAATCACCGAAAAAGTATGCGCTTCGTTTGTTTTTTGCCAAAAGACCGTAAAAACCGATTTTTGCATTCCGCTGACGTTAAATATTGCCGATTACCTGCCGAAAAAGCACAACTGTTGACAGAAAAGCAGTTTTTTGATATCATTAACCGAGAAAAAAGATTAAGGAGATAAGCGTTTTGAAACATATATTCACTGTAATTCTCGTTTCGGCACTTTTATTTTGCGGTTGCGCAGGTAAAAGTACCGCAGAGGAAACTTTTACGGAGTTAAATGGGGCAACTTTTTCCGCCGAGCCGACAGTACACGCAAAACTGCCCACTGTTCCTCTTTATGAACAAACACCTCCGCCAACAAAAGAGGCGACGCCTACACCGGAGCCTACGCTTGTGCCCACGGTTGCGGTAACGCCAAAACCCACGGCAAAACCCACACCCAAGGTGACGGTAACAAAATCGCCGTCAAAGTACAATTCCAATCTTAATATTGACGATAACGTATTTTTGGATGCCCTTGAATACACGGGATATAACTTGCAAAAGCACCGTGATGACGGCAATATGTGGGTATTTATCCACGGCAAATATAAAAAGGGATTGGGTTATCTTTCCCAAATGGGATATTCCGATGCCACCAGCGGATACGAAACAAACGAACACGGCGATCCCGATATTGCAAGAATAGTAAGTAAGGGCGGACTTGTGTGCGCATCTTACGTAACTTATGTTTACTTTAACTATCTTCCCAACGTGGCAGGCATAGATACTTCTTCCCTGCCCCGTCCCGAAAATTCCCGTTCAGCGCAGTCTTGGCGCAAATGTGCGGAAAAATGGGTGGAAATGGGACTTTCGAGAGAGATAAGTTTCAAGGCATATCTTAACGCCGACGGCTCGGGATATTTTGAACCCGATGAAGACATTCCCATAGGATCCATAATGGTCTATAAGGTTGCAGGAGCAAGCAATTCGGCAAATGCACGCCATGTGGGAATTTATGCGGGATGCAAAGGCGGTTACCACTGGATGACTCACGTGGGCAATGACCGGGGACCGGAAATGATAACGGTTGAGCGTATGGGGTATTCAAGCACGAGAGAAATAGTACTTAAAGTCATCACTCCGCCTATCGAATTTGCTTCAAATTAAACCTTTCCCTTAAATAAGAAAAAGGGATTTTTTACGGGAAATATGAAAAAATCCGCCCTGCGCAAGCAGGACGGATATATTTTTCCCTTAATAAGGCGGAATTACTTAACTATGTAACCCTCTTTAACACCGAAAGCCGCATTGCTTTCGTCGGTATCGATGTGCATAGCAAGAGCAAATTTTTCGCTTACCCTTACAACAACGTCGTCAAAGGTAACGCCTCTCTCCGCACTTTCCGCTTTAACGGAAACGATTTCTTTATCCTTTACACCGAATTTTTCGGCATCTTCGGGAGTCATATGAATGTGGCGTTTTGCAACGATAACACCGCAGGGAATTTCAACTTCACCGCAGGGACCCACAAGTTTGCATCCGGGAGTACCTGCAACATCACCCGATTCCTTTATGGCGATATTAACGCCGATAGAACGGGCATCGGTAGCGGAAAGTTCAACTTGGCTTGCTGAACGTACGGGACCTAAAATGCTCACGTTGGCAAGTTCCTTTTTACCGCCCACAACGGTTACACGCTCATTTGAAGCGTACTGACCGGGCTGTGAAAGTTCCTTTTTTACGGTAAGTTCGTATCCTTTGCCGAAGAGTGTATCAAGATCTTCGCGGGAAAGATGCACGTGACGTGCGCTGGTTTCGATAATAAATTTATCCATTGTAATACTTCCTTTCGAATTTCTACTGTATATTATACTCTTATCCGTAAAAAATGCAAATATTTTTTCTTGAATATATTTGCGTTTTGCGGTATAATATATTCGGAGATGATTTTATGATAGCAATAGTAACAGGCGCTTCATCGGGTATGGGGCGTGAATTTGTAAAAATTCTTGATAAAAACGAAAGTTTGGACGAAATTTGGGTTATTGCGAGGCGTGCCCAACGGCTTGAAGAACTTAAAGGTGAGGTTTCAACGCCCCTTAGGAGCATACCTCTCGATTTAACGGAAAACGAAAGTTTGGAAAAGTATTCGCTTATGCTTAAAAGCGAAAAACCGCAAGTGGCTTTTTTGGTAAACTGCTCAGGTTACGGTAAGTTCGGGCACAGCGATACCGTTTCTCTTGAAGACAGTAACGGTATGATTGACCTCAACGTAAAAGCTCTTGTAAATATAACGCAGTTGACTGTGCCCTTTATGGCAAAGGGCGGACATATAGTTGAACTTTGTTCGCTGTCGGCATTTCAGCCTGTGCCATACCTTAACGTATATGCGGCAACAAAAGCGTTTGTGCTCTCATATTCAAGAGGGCTTAATGCCGAACATAAAGATATCTTTGTTACTGCCGTATGTCCGGGCTGGGTGCAGACGGAGTTTTTCGCCCGTGCCGAAACGGAGGACAAAAATGCCGTAACGTACTTTAACCGAGTTTATTCGGCAGAGGAAGTAATAAAGACGGCTTATAAGGATATGAAAAAGAAAAAAGACGTATCGGTGCATGGCGCAAGAATACGGTTTCAAATATTCCTTGTAAAACTTTTGCCTCACAAACTCGTTATGAAAATATGGCTCCGTCAGCAAAAACACTGAAAAACCGTATTTTCGTAGGAGTAAAAGAGATATTCACCCTAAATTTATGCGGTTTTATTTGACAAAGCGGAACAAATATAATAAAATATAAACAGCAGGCAGTTAATGCCCGACGCAGGTGTAACTCAATGGTAGAGTTCTTGCTTCCCAAGCAAGCAACGCGGGTTCGATTCCCGTCACCTGCTCCATAAATTTAAAAAATAAAAAGGAGAGAAAAAAATGGCAAAGAGTAAGTTTGAAAGAACAAAACCCCATGTAAA
>CAZBLS010000042.1:0-14400 GCA_964492705.1 uncultured Oscillospiraceae bacterium
TACCCAGACGCCAAACTCTTGCAACTCTCATTGGCTTGGATAATCTTCTCATTGTCTGCACCTCCTTGCGTATACCTCCCAAAAAATTTTCTAACCCTTTCAGGTTACACTCCGATTATACCCTCCACTGTATTCGTTTATCAATACTTTTTATGATAAATCGTAATTTTATTTTCGTGATTAGATAAAAATATCACAAAAGCGTTACATCGGGTTGCTTTGGTAATACAAATAACGGGCAAATGCCCGTCATAAAAAAAGAGGTTCACAAAAATGCAAACCCCGTTTTTCTAATCACCCTTACTTTTTAATCGGCGCAAACTTACGTTTTCAATAAAAAATCAGTTGTTGCTCCTGCACGCTTTACGGTAATCTCTCGGCGAAAATCCCACACGTGACAGAAACGCACGGTTAAAGGAACGGATGGTATTATACCCTACCATACTGCCGATTTCGGTAACGGACAGGTCACTGCCTGCAAGTTGGTCTTTCGCTTCGTTTATCCTAAGCATATTTATATAATCGTTAAAACTCATCTTGATTTTTTCGTTAAACAGTCGGGAAATATAGTACTTGCTTGCGTGCAGTTCCTTTGCCATTGTATCAAGTGAAATGCTTTCGGTATAATTTTGCAGGCAGTAGGTGAGCATAGAGGAAAGAATATCGGTATTGGTGCCCAAAATCTTACGGTAATCAAACAGTGGCAAAACTTCGCCGAAGAACACCGTAAGATATCCTTTGCACATTTCCTGCGCATATTTTTCTTCACTCAAACTTTTACCTACGGTTTCAAGTAAAATATCTTTTATATTATCGGGCAGATCCTTTGCTCTGATTACCGGCACTACGGGCATATTTTTCACAAGAACATTGGAGAAATCCACAAAAAAGTCCGTAGGAAAGATTGCCAATACGCTCTTTTCCTCGGTGTAAGTAACATAGTAATGTACCCTGTTAGGAAACGCTATAAACAAATCTCCCTCGTAAAGTGTGTATTCTTCCGAATCCAAATACGCTTTTGCTTCACCTTCAAGCATATAAACCACTTCAATTTCTTTATGCAAATGGGCGGAACAGCCAAGATGCGTTGTCTTGGACGCCCTAATACATTTACTCTTATTTTCGTAAATAATGCTTCCCTTTTGCGAAATTCCGTTTTCAGTTGCCGTATTTATCACTCCAAACGAAAATAGAACAATATTTGTCCTGTTTTTTTCAATATTCGTCTTGAATTATACCACAAATTGTCTTATACTACAAGTGAAATATTTTAAAGGAGCCAACAAGTTATGAAAATAGGTTTACAGTTATATTCAGTACGTGACAATATGGCACAGGATTTTGAGGGAACGCTCAAAGCCGTGCACGATATGGGTTATGACGGTGTTGAATTTGCTGGTCTTTACGGCAAAACGCCCGAAGAAGTTAAAGAACTTTGCGCAAAATACAACCTTACCCCCATTTCCGCTCACGTAAGCATTGCCGAAATGAAAGGCAGTGAAGACACTTTTGCCAATTATAAGAAGATCGGTTGCGAGTATATTGCAATTCCGTGGAGAAGCCTTGAAGAAGAAGGTCCCGACGGCACTTACGAAACCGCAATTAACGAAGTACGTGAACTTTGCGAAAAAGCAAAAGAAGCTGGCTTGCAGATGCTTTACCACAATCACGATTTCGAATTCCGCAAACTCAGCGACGGCACTTATTTTATCGACAGGCTTTATGCTTCCATTCCCGCAGATCTGCTTGAAACCGAACTTGACACCTGCTGGGTAAAGGTTGCAGGCGAAAACCCCGTGGAGTACCTTGCAAAATATGCAGGCAGAGCACACATCGTTCATCTTAAAGATTTCTACAAAAAAGGCGAAAAAGTTGACGGTATGTACGAACTTATCGGCAAAAAGCCCACCGAGTCAGATTCCGCCGACGAAGAATTCGGTTTCCGTCCCTTGGGCAACGGCTTGCAGGATATGCCCGCAGTTGTAAAAGCGGCTGAAAATGCAGGTGCAGATTGGGTAATCGTTGAGCAGGATCGTCCCACTCCCAATAAGGAACCCATTAACGAAGTTAAGATTTCCATTGACTATCTTAAATCAATAGGTCTTTAATAAAATAAGAAGCAATTGCTTATGTTACTCGGTTTACAGTTATTTACGGTACGGAATGCGCTCTCTGTTGACTTTGAGGGAACGCTGAAAGTAATTTCCGAACTCGGTTATGACGGCGTGGAATTTGCAGTCTTTACGGCAAAACACCCGATGAAATAAGAGCACTTTGTGCAAAATACAATCTTGCTCCCATATCGGCGCATATAAGTATTTCCGAAATGCAAAGCAATCCCAATATATTTGAGGACTATAAAAAAATCGGTTGCCAATACGCTGTTATTCCGAGCACGAATTTAAACGTTTTGAAAACCGAAAGCGAAATTTCCGACCTTATTGACGGTATACGCACTTTTGCCGAAAAAGCAAACAGTATCGGCTTAAAAATGCTCTACCACAACCACGATTACGAATTTCGCAAATTAAGCAACGGAACCTATTTTTTGGACAGTCTTTACGGTTCGGTTTTCGCAGATTTGCTCGAAACCGAACTTGACACCTGTTGGGTAAAAGTTGCAGGCGAAGATCCTGCGGAGTATATTCTGAAATATTCTCGCCGAGCGCCTCTTATTCATTTACACGATTTCCGAAAAGACGGGGACGGCAATATTGAATTTGAGCCTATCGCCAACGGTATACAGGACGTAAAATCCGTATTGAACGCCTGTTTTAAAGCAGACACCCAATGGATAATCGTTGAGCAAGACTTTCCGTCAAAGGGCGCATGCTCATTAGACGAAGTTAAGACCTCAATAGAAAATTTGAAAAATTTTATAAATACAGCAAAATGCTGTTAATTTAGGAGGAAATTATTATGGCAAATATTCTCGATGAATTCAAGAATACTCATTTCGAGAAAAAAGAAACCGATCTCGGCAGAAAACTCAGAATCGGTATCATCGGTACCGGTTGGATCTCCGAGGCTCACATCGCAAACTACCTTAAAATGGATGATTGCGAAATCGTTGCCGCCGCTGACCTTGTTCCCGGCAAAGCAGAAAAACTGCTCAAAGGCAAATTCGGTCTTGAAGGCGTTCATTACTATGCTAATGACCGTGAACTTATCGACAACGAGCCCGACCTTGACGCTGTAAGTGTTTGCACATACAACCGTCAGCACGCTAACCCCACAATTTATGCTCTTAAACATGGTGTAAACGTTCTTTTGGAGAAACCCATGTGCGTTACTCTTGAAGAAGCAGTTGAAATCTGCAAAGCTGAAAAAGAAAGCGGAAAAATTCTTTCAATCGGCTTCCAGCCCCGTTTTGACGAGAATATGAAAATGGTTAAACGTGTAGTTGAATCAGGTGTTCTCGGTAAAGTTTACTACATTCAGACCGGTGGCGGACGCAGACGCGGTATCCCCACACCTTTCGGAACATCCTTTATTGAGGACGAGACCGCAGGTATCGGTGCTCTTGCCGATATCGGATGCTACTCACTGGATATGGTACTTAACGCAGTAGGTTATCCCGCTCCCCTTACGGTTTCGGGTTACAAGAGTGCATATTTCGGAACCAATCCCAAATATATGCCCTGCAAAGAGTATGCTGAAAAATTCGGCGTTGATGACTTTGCCGCAGCATTCATCCGTCTTGAAAACGATATAATTCTTGACTTCCGTATTGCTTGGGCAATGAACATCGACACTCCCGGAGATACCATCATCCTCGGTACCGAGGGCGGTTTGCGTATTCCCTCAACCAACTGCTGGAACGGTTCTATCGGCGGTCCTCTTACTATCTATCACGACGTTGCGGGCGATCAGGTTGAAACCCAGATTCCTATGAAAGAGAACACTCACGATAACTTCTACTCCAAGATCCGTTCGTTCCTTGACGCTATCAAAGAGGGCGGTTCTGCTCCCGTTCCGTCAAGTCAGATCATCAAGAATCAGGCTATCATCGACGCTATCGTTAAATCGGCTAACGCCGGTCACGAAGTTGAAGTTAACATCCCCGAGATCTAACTTTAATTTTTGCAGGCTGTAATACAGTACATAAAGACCGCAAACTTATCCCAAAAGATAAGACTGCGGTCTTTTTTTTAGCAATGAGAAAAAAGGACATTATTATTCCGTACTTTCCACGGAAAATTGGTCTTTCTACGCAACAAGCAGTAAAAAAAGCGATGCCTTTTGAGCATCGCTTTTACGTTTAATATTCTTCCTCGCAGATAAAAAGAACGGTGCCGTCCTTTACGCCTTTAATATGCGCAGTGTTTTCGTTTTCTTCTCGGAAAAATTCAACCGTGTCTCCCACCATTACCTCTTTATGGTAATCGATTTGGAAACTTTTGATTTCTCTTTTACTGTCACTGACGTTTTGCACAAAATCCGCATAGCGCCTGTTATTAACGTGTCCGTTGCGGTCTATGTCGGAATATTCCGCAGTTTGAGTTTTTTCGAGTTTTTCTCCGTCAAAATCCCTGATGCGTAATATTTTGCCATCATACAAATACTCCGTACCCAAAGGATTTTCGCCGTAAATATCACTTGCACGCATAAGTTTGCGTGTTTCGGCATTTATTACCGCCCACAGTGAAGAACCTGTAACAAGAACTTCGCCGTCTTCACTTTTTATGCTGTAATCACGGCGAAATTCAAGGCGTTCAGGTTTATATGCACAAGTGTTCATATTTACATTTGTTTGTATGCCTACATTTTTATGCACCGTATAGCGGACTTTTGTAAGTACCCAAAGCATATTTTTCTCTTTCGAACGTGCAAATCCAACGCCCAGCAATTCGGCGTGGCGTGTTGCCGCTTCCTGAAAAACATCAAGTACGCTTGACGGCTTTATCCTGCCGTAAAAATCAAAATCCGAATTACGCAAAGTAATTTTTTCGGAAAACATACCCTCAGACAACTTCGTAATCTCCGTTCACTTTCACACTGCGCACACCGCCGGAAATATCTACGATCATATTGCCCTCTTTAAAGGGAAGAACAGCACGGGCATTAACGGGAGGCGTAAAATCGTCATTGAGAACAACTTTTTTGTTTTCTTCGTCAACTTCGCTTATGCCCAAGCAGTCTCTGAAAATAAACCTTATAACGTGCGACGAGAAGCCGTGGTTGCAACTTGCGCTTGTCTTTTCGTCTTCCCAAAGAGTGCCCGTGGTGCGAGCCATATAATCGAAATATTCTTTTATCTCGCCGATTATCTGCTTTCTGAATCCGTTTGCGGAAAGCACTTCCATACGGAGATAATTGCCGATAAACGCATTTGCCGCATATACGCCGGGATGTGTCTGTTCGCATTTATGTCCTGCGCCGAAATCCTGCGCAATGATATTGAGAAGTGCGGGGAAACTTTCTTTATCCGCTACACCGGTAAAGAAAGCGTAATATTGGCAGGTTTCGGTAATATCTTCGGGTGTAACGAGCACACCGTTTTCACGTACCTGATGATCTCTGAAAAATTTGCCGTTAAAGGAAAGTTCCCTTATCTTTGCCTTAATGCCCTCCGCCTTACCGTCAAGAGCAGAATCGGCATAAATACGTGCCATTGCTTTAAGCATAGCGTAGTACATCATATTTGAGGGGAAGTTTACGTCCTGCACCCATTTATTCGCCTGCGACCATTCAACAAATACCCATCCTTTAAGTCCTTCAAGCAAGCCGTCTTCATTTAAGAATCCGCAGAAATATTTTTCCAAACCGTAAAGGCGTTCCTTTGCAAGTTCCGCCATACGTTTGTCACCGCTGCGGTGAATATATTCTTCCAATTCCACAACCAAGAACATTGCCCAATTGGGAATGAAATTGTCGGAAAGGGGATCGGATGGATAGCACATAGGCAACATTCCCTCGGGCAAACGGGGAAAACTGTCGGCAAGGAAGAAGTTTTCAAGGTAACCTCTCTCCACGTTGGACTCACCCGTAAGATCTTTTTCGGTTCTGCCCGTAAAGAAACTGTCGCAAAGCCAGCCTGCACGCTCACGTGAGGGGCAGTCCATAAAGATGTCCACCGCATTCTGCCTGTAAGTATTGACTGCCGCATCAAAAACCCTTTGAAGTGCATCGTCGTCGCAGTGGAAGTACGCTTTTGAAGAAGAATTTACATATTCAACCAAGCAAAGGTCATTAACCTTAACTTTACCGTTTTTGCAAAGAACCTTTACGTACTGCATTGATTTGGGGTCGATTGCCGTAAACTCGTGCACGCCTTTTTTAAGGAACAACGGTATTATATTGCACGTTGCGCCGTAACGCTTCATAAAGTTGATGTCGCCGTCAAGAAGAAGTTCGTCATAAGTTATCATAACGGTAGCATCTTCATCGCACTCCAATTTACAGGAAATGAAACCCGTATCTTCCACGGGGAATTTAAACAACTGCCATTCGCCGTCGCTTAAAATAAACCCGTAATGCCTGTCAATAGGCTGATTTTCCTCGGCATATTCCGTATTTACCGTATTCATCGATATTGTACGGTAGAAGGTTTTTATTTCATCTTTATAAAAGCAGAAGTTTACCTCGGTGGATTTTTCGTACAGATCGCCGTTAACCTGTTCACCGCTGTCGGGAACGTCCGCTTTTCCTGCGGCGTAAAGTTTTTCGGGATAAACTCGTCTGTATTCGGGATAAGGAGCCGTACGGGGATAGGTTTTTACCGTTTTTTCCACAAGTTCAAGTTCTTCGGAATAGGTTGCCGGCAAATGCCAAACTTCGGTAAAAGGGCGCTGGAATGCATATCTTTCAACGACCTGTTCCTTTGATTCGTCCCTACGGCAAACAAAATCCTTACCCGTTGCCAGAACCGACATACCGTTTAAGAAGACCTCCGCTTGCAGGAAAGGTTCCTGTAAAACGAACTCAAAGGACTCAACTCCGTAAGTAAGTACTTTAACCTGTACGGTATTTACGCCTTTGTTCAAAAAAGGAGTGATATCGCACATATCAACTCGCCAAAATCCTTTACCGCTCCTTTGGGGACCGTGGTGGGCAAACTTGCCGTTTACGTACACCCTGTAAACCGCATCGGCGGCAACCGTGATTTCCGCTTTTTCGCCCGAATAATTAAGTTCTGCCGAAAAATCAAGCAGTATATTCCTGCTGTTTTGATATTTTTCCGCCCAAACCGCTACCGAATTTTCAAATTTCATATTATCCTCCTTATACCGACGACGGAACGATAAGCAAATTATCTTCCTCGGGTAATTCAAAATATTCAGCAAGGGAAACCGCAACTTTGCGATCCGATGCCGAGGTAAATTCAGCCAAACTGCCTATATTTTCAAAGCCGAACTTGCCGTTTCTGTAATGCATCGGAACGGCGATCCTCGGGTTGACCGCTCTTATCGTTTCCCACGCCTCATCCGCGTCTACTGTATACACTCCCCCTATGGGAACCATTAAACAGTCGCAGTTTTTTATATAGTTTAACTGCCTTTCGCTTAACAGATGCCCCAAGTCACCCAAGTGCACGATCTTTTGACCGCCCGCTTCGATTATATGTACCGTATTTTCTCCCCGTTCTTTACCCAAAACTTTATCGTGATATGTCTGCATCATAGTTACCGCAAAGGGATTTTGCGCTCCGCTGTGGGCACGCTTCACTCCGCCCACCGCATTATGGTCAAAATGATCGTGACTGCAAAGTACCATATCCGCCACGGTTTTAACGTCACAATATCCGTTTACGTTTTTAAAGGGATCGATAACGATACAGTAACCGTTTTCTTCTATTTTAAAGCACGAATGCCCGAAATACTTAATTTTCATTTTTACACCGAATTTCTTCTTTTTAAAAAACGGGCAAACTTAACGTTTGCCCATATAATTTTATTCAAGTACCGCTTTAATGCGTCTTACGCCCGCAGAAGAACTTTCTTCCTTTAAAATACGGAATTTACCAAGTTCGCCCGTTCTCGAAGCGTGAGGGCCTCCGCAAATTTCTTTTGAATACTCACCCATAGTATAAACTTTTACCACGGAATCGTACTTGTTCTCAAAAAGGCCGATAGCGCCCGATGCCTTTGCATCTTCAAGGGGCATTTGCTCGCATACTATCTCCACGTCTGCCTGTATTGCCTCGTTTACGAGTTTCTCAACCTCTGTAAGTTCTTCCTTGGTAACTTTCCTGCCGAAAGTAAAATCAAAACGCAAGCGCTCGCTTGTTATATTGCTTCCCTTTTGCGCAACGTCGGGATCGTTAAGAACTTTGCGCAACGCCGAATGAAGCAAGTGAGTTGCACTGTGAAGCCTTGCCGTTTCTTCCGTCTGCTCCGCAAGACCGCCCTTAAAGCGCTGCTCACTGCCTTGGGAAGATTTCTTCTGATGCTCTTTAAAGCATTCGTCAAAGCCTTTCATATCAACGGTAAATCCGTTTTCCCTTGCCATTTCATCGGTAAGTTCGGGAGGAAATCCGAAAGTATCGTAAAGGTGGAATGCGGTAAGACCGTCGATAACGGTTTCGTTATTTGTATTCAACCTTTGAGCAACCTTTCCGAATTCACGCAAGCCCTGTTTAAGAGTGCGCAGGAAACGGCCCTCTTCAAGTTTAAGCTGTTCAACTATGAAGTTCCTGTGATTTTCAAGTTCGGGATAAACTTCCCTATACTGTTCTATGTATACTTCCGCAACTTTTACGATAGCATTTTCGGGCATTTCAAGACCGTTTGCGAAACGGATCGCACGGCGAATGAGCCTACGAAGCACGTAACCCTGATCCACATTGCCGGGTGTAACCGCTTTGGGGTCACCCAAAATAAACGTGGCGGTACGGATGTGGTCGGCAATTACCCTGAAAGCCTTGGTAGTCTGCTCATCCTCACCGTACTTTTTGCCCGAAAGTTCCTCTATGCGTTTAAGGGAATTTGCAAAAAGGTCGGTATCGTATACGGATTTAACGCCCTGTAAAACGCCGATAGTACGTTCAAGACCCATACCTGTATCAACGTTTTTCTTTTTAAGGGGTGAAAGTGTACCGTCCGCATTGCGGTTGTACTGCATAAATACGTCGTTCCAAATTTCAAGATACTTTCCGCAGGAACAAGCAGGCGAACATTCGTCACAGCACTTTGGTTTGCCGGTATCTATAAACATTTCCGTATCGGGACCGCAAGGGCCTTGATTGCCTGCCCACCACCAGTTGTTCTCCTTGGGCAAATAGAAAATATGATCCTCTTTTACGCCGTTTTCCATCCAATAAGATGCCGCTTCGGTATCTTTGGGGCTGTCGCTGTCACCTGCAAAAACGGTAAAATAAAGTTTGTCGGGGTCAAGACCGAGCCATTCCTTGCCCGTCAAGAATTCCCACGACCAAGAGATTGCCTCTTTTTTAAAATAATCGCCGAGAGACCAGTTGCCGAGCATTTCAAAGAATGTAAGGTGCGAAGCATCGCCTACTTCTTCAATATCTCCCGTACGCACGCATTTTTGAACGTCGGTAAGCCTCGTTCCTTGGGGATGGGGCTGACCCAAAAGGTAAGGTACCAGAGGATGCATACCTGCGGTGGTAAACAGCACGCTGGGGTCGTTTTCAGGTATAAGCGAAGCCCCCTGTATTACCGTGTGTTCTTTCGATGCGAAAAATTCAAGAAATTTTCTTCTTAATTCATCTGATTTTATCATAACATTTCTCCGTTCGGTTAATATGGTTATATTATATAAAATATTCTTTATTTCGTCAACGGATATCCCGTTTTTACTTCATACCTTTTCGTAATTTGCAAGCCTTTTTACCTTGAAAGACCTTTAAGCAATTCTATTTCCCTTTTGTACCCTTGGATATCGTTGGGCGTTTCAAGAAAGAACGGCAAATCTTTAAGTTGCGGATGATTTATTATCCTTTCAAAGGCTTCCGTGCCTATATACCCCTCGCCTATTTTTTGATGCCTGTCCTTATGGCTTGAAAAGGGATTTACCGTATCGTTTATATGTACGGCTTTAAGCCTTTTTATGCCCAAAACACGGTCAAACTCTTCAAGCACGCCGTCAAGGTCACCGACAATATCGTACCCCGCATCAAAGACGTGGCAGGTATCCAAGCAAACTCCTAATTTGTGTTCTTTTTCCGTTCCGTCTATTATTCTTTTAAGTTCCTCAAAGGAAGAGCCTATCTCACTCCCCTTGCCTGCCATTGTTTCCAAAAGCACGGTGGTTGTCTGCTCATTTGTCAAAGCACGGTTAAGGATATCGCAAATAAGTTCAATCCCCTTATCCACGCCCTGTCCAACGTGACTTCCCGGATGAAAATTGTACATTTGGTTTGGAGTATACTCCATACGCTTTAAGTCATCAACCATTACTTCATAAGCAAATGCTCGTGTATTTTCGTTTGCGGAACAGGCATTAAGGGTGTAGGGTGCGTGGGCAAGTATTTTCGCAAAGCCGTTGGATTTTGCAAAATCATTAAATTCTTCCGTGTCCGCCTCGTCTATTGGTTTAGCACTTCCGCCCCGAGGGTTACGGGTAAAAAACTGAAAGGTATCGGCGTTAATACTCACCGCTTCCCTTGCCATATTCATATATCCTTTCGATGCCGAAAGATGACATCCTATTTTCAACATAACTTTCTCGCTTTCTTTTTTTGTCAGTATACCATTATTTTTCCGTTTTAACAAGAGATTTTTTCCGCAAAAAACTTTCTTTTATTTTTCCGAAAAATAGCATAACGCAGGGTACGAAAAACAATAGAATTAAATTTGCCGGTACGAAAATTTTTTCCGACAGCAGTTTGAGATCCCCGTCGTTTCTGCCCAAAAAAGGCACAAGTACCGTGCAGATAACGTAATATGGCAAATGCAGTTGCTTTACTTTTTCGGTGTTAAACAGGAATCCCGCAAGTTCCGTCATTGCCGAGCCGATAAATGCTATTATAACAAAATCCGACATTATCCACAACGTTACGATAAGCGCCTCTATATGCTGTAAGAACTCGCCCACGGTTATCTGTTTTACCACGCCGAAGAAAGGATATTCAAGTTTTTTTATTACTGCGGGACCGAGTGTTGCCACAACGGAAAAGAAGAGCCACAGTGACAGAAGAGATATTACGCTTACCGTAACAATACTTTTGCGCAGGAACTTCTCTTTTTGGGTAAGTTTGTCGGCAAAGAACAGTGTAAAGGTAATATATCCGAAATTCGCCGCCGTGCTTGCCGTTGCACGCAAAATACTTTCTCCGTCATCAAGAGGCAGGAGTCTGTCGGTCTTCGCCTCACGCACAAGCAAAAGCATAATTCCCACCGTTACCGCAAGTACAAGTGCCGAAATCATTTCATTCATACGGGCAAAAGTTTCAATGCCTTTATTCAGGGCAAATATACACAGCACCGCCATAACGATGACGAACGGATCAAGTCCTATATCGGTATATATGGTGGTGGTTATTCTTTGGGAATAATAGCGCATTTGCAGTGCCGTAAGTAACGTACCCCAAATAAGATATACTGCCCCAACGGCTTTTGCTCCCCTTTTGCCGAAAGAAAATTCCGCCTGTGAGAAAAAACTTCTTCCGCTTTTCATTATACCGTTAAGCACGAACACAAATGCAAGTGTGATAACACCGGCAATAAGGGGTGCTATCCACGCACTTTGATTGGTACTTGCGGAATAAAAGGATGAAAACAGCCTCACCGCAGGAGAAAACACGGTACTTATCACAAGAAGCAACATTTGCCTTACCGTAATTTTTTTCACCTTTGCCCTCCCAAAACCGTTTCCGCCAAATATACGCCGTCAAAAAGCAAAAGGAAAAGTCCTATAAAAAATGCCAAACCGCATAAAACGAAAAACGCAATATCTTTTTCTTTTCTTTTTATACCCAATGCAACGTACAGGGGAATTATCAAAAACACATATTTCATCAAACAAGACCCTCAGTTTCCTTTAACGTGTGCCTGCTGAGTTTTGGACGTATCCGTTTCCGCCTCCACAGATACGGTATATTTTATTTTCCCGAAAGTCTCCTGCCAATTTTCAACATTTTCATAAGCGTTTTTTCCCGATTTACGGTAGTACGTCAGCCCGAAGCAACCGCCTGCATCGGCAGGAATACTTTTCAGTTTGTCCACCGCCGTGACTACCGTATTTTTTGCAATTTCCTTTTCCGCATTCAGTATTTCCTCTATCTCTCCGTTTTCAATATCCGTGCGCCCGTTTTCCGACTGCAACACCGTGGTTTTAAACTTTATTTTTATATTGAATACTCCCTCTTCAAGGCAAATATCCGTCTTGCTGTCTGACACCATTACGGTAAAAACGTCATCGCTTATTTTTACGGGGAACACCCAATCGCCGAAAGTATCGGCAATAAAGTTTATCCCCCTCGATTCTTCTTCCGTAAAACAGTCCCACAGCCTGTCCTGTGAAAACACGGCATATCCCGAAAGAAAAACGCCTTCACCGAAAGTGAGATAGGGCAAATATACCGCTTCAAATTTGTCCTCGTTCATTTCCACCAAACGGGAAAGTTTCACCGTGCCCGACGAAGATACCGTATATGCATATTTAAGCAAATTTTCTATTTTTTCGTCAAGGGGTGATCTTCGCTCGCTTTCTTCTATGGCTTCTTTGGCGGTTTTGCCTTTTGTTATAAGCACAGGAAGGTCAAAGCGCATTTCAGCCGCTCTTATAAAGTAGTCAACCGCCGGCGTTATACCGTTTTGTGCGTATTCTTCACCTAAAAGTATTACGCTCACCTGCCCCAAAAATACACGTTTTTGCGATGATTGCGACAGTTTGTTTACTCCCTGCGCCACAGTGTCCGCCTCTACGCTTACACTTGTTTCTTCACCGTCGTTTTTCTCAGATTCCTTTATTCCCACCGTGACGGTAACCTTTCCGTCATTATAGTCTATACCGAGTATTTTTGCGAAAACAAGTTCGTCTATCTGATAACTTTGACTGCAACCGCACGCAAAAATCGGTATCAGCACAAAAAGCGCAAAGATTTTTTTCATTTTACTCTCCGTTTGTTTTTGGTATTAAGTTCGTCGGGACGGTAAAAGTTCAGTTTATCGGGCACCACCGCAAAGGAATCTTTTATCCTTATCTTTTCAACGCCTGCAAAGGGCGCAAGATAGGGTATGCCGAAACATTCTATGCCGGATAAGTGTATAAGCAGCACAAGTCCCCCAACAACCACGCCGAACAGACCTATCACCGCACCGCACACGGTTAAAATTACCCTCCAAATGCGCAGTGCGTCGGAAAATTCCTGATTGGGCACGGCAAAGGAACATATTGCCGATATTGCCACTATGATAAGTGCCGCAGGTGAAACAAAGTCTGCGCTTATTGCCGCCTCGCCGACAACCAACGCCCCAACTATGGAAACCGCCTGTCCCGAACTTTTGGGCATATGCCTGCCTGCTTCTATGAGCACTTCAAACATTGCAAGCATCGCAAGCACTTCAAATACTACGGGAAAGGGCACTCCCGACCTTGTTTCCGCAATGGACACCGCAAGTTTCCCGGGTATCATTTCAAAATGAAAAGTGGTGAGAGCCACGTATCCGCCGGGAAGAAATGTTTCTGTAAACAGTAAAAAGTACCTTAAAATTCTTACTGCGGTGGAAAAGATAAAATTACCCGAGTAGTCCTCGGGAGTAGAGAGAAACTGCGATGCGGTGGCGGGAAGAATATACGCCACGGGAAGTCCGTCCGCAAGCAATGCCGCTCTGCCCATAAGCAAAGACCTGCATACTTTGTCGGGACGCTCGGTAACCACCGTTTGAGGAAAAAGAGAGTACAGGTTTGATGAAAGATACTGTTCGATCACGCCCGAATTTATCAATCCGTCGGTTTTTATCCCGTTTATTTTTTCTCTTATTTCATCAACTATTTTGCCGTCGATAATGTTTTTAAGGTAAACTACGGTAACTTCGGTGGCAGTCTGCTCACCCACGTTAAAGGACTCGGCAAACAGGTCGGTACTTGCTATTTTTTTGCGTATCAAAGTAAGATTGACCTTGCCCTCTTCCACAAAACTGTCCTTTGAAGCGGTTACGGCATTTTCTTCGTCGGGCGTGGAAATCGCTCTCATTTGCGGATTGCGCACATCGAAGATGTATATTTCACCGCCAGTTTCTTCAACCGCCGCCTTACCCCGCACTACCGCTTCCGCCGCTTTTTGCCTGTTTTCAGCCTTTTCCACTGCGCAAAATGGTACGGTGCCGTCATTTACCGCCTCACCCAGACTTTTGGCATCTTTTATTTTATTTAAAACGAATTTTGACAGCAACTCGGTATCGGCAAATCCGTCAAGGAAATAAGCATTGAAGATTCTGTATTTTCCCGTTATTTTTCTGCATTTAAAGTCGGAATTTCCGCCGAGTATATCCT
>CAZBLS010000043.1:0-14317 GCA_964492705.1 uncultured Oscillospiraceae bacterium
TTAAGGATTTGAAAAGAGAAGATATAAGAACTATCGCAATTATCGCCCACGTAGACCACGGCAAAACAACGCTTGTGGATGAAATGCTTAAACAGAGCGGTCTGTTTAGGGAAAATCAGCAGTTGCAGGACAGGATGATGGACTCCGGCGACATCGAAAGGGAAAGAGGAATTACCATCCTTTCGAAAAACACGTCCATTCATTATAAAAATACTAAAATTAACGTAGTAGACACCCCCGGACACGCCGATTTCGGCGGAGAGGTTGAGCGTGTGCTCAAAATGACTTCGGGCGTTATACTTCTTGTAGATGCCTTTGAAGGACCTATGCCCCAAACAAGGTTTGTACTTTCAAAAGCGCTTGCTTTGGGACTTAAAGTCATCGTTGTAATAAACAAAATGGACAGACCTGATGCACGCCCTGCGGAAGTTGAGGACGAAGTTTTCAATCTTTTCGTTGAATTGGGTGCGGACGATTCGCAGATAGAGTGCCCCTTTATATACGCTTCGGGCAGAAGCGGAACGGCAACACTCGATCCCAACGTTCCCGGCGTAGATATGGTTCCGATTTTCGATGCGGTGCTTGAATATATTCCCGCACCCGAAGTTGACCCCGAGGGACCGGCACAGATGCTTGTTTCCACAATCGACTACAACGAATACGTGGGAAGAATAGGTATCGGCAAAATAGAGAGAGGTACCGTAAAGGTGGGCGACAGTATGGCTCTTTGCACCTACGGCACAGAGGGAACAAGAGCAAACGTGCGCATTTCGAGCCTTTGCGTGTTTGAGGGACTTAAACGTGTCAACGTGGAGAGCGCATCCGCAGGCGAGATAGTTGCGGTAAGCGGTGTTACCGATATAAATATAGGCGATACACTTTGTAAACCCGACACGGTTGAACCGCTGCCCTTTGTAAAGATAACCGAACCTACCGTAAGTATGACTTTCTCGGTAAACGATTCGCCTTTTGCAGGTAAAGAGGGCAAGTATCTTACAAGCCGTCATCTCCGTGCAAGACTTTATAAGGAAACGGAAACCGACGTTTCGCTCCGTGTTGAAGATACTGATTCGGCTGACAGTTTCAAGGTTTCGGGCAGAGGTGAACTTCACCTTTCCATACTTGTCGAAAATATGCGCCGTGAGGGTTACGAATTGCAGGTAAGCAAACCCGAGGTGCTTTATAAAACCGTGGACGGCAAACGCTGTGAACCTATGGAAAGAGTTATAATCGATGTTCCGGATACGTATTCGGGCACCGTAATACAGCATATGGGCACAAACCACGGCGAAATGGTAAATATGATCTCCCTTTCGGACACTATGCGCCGTATGGAATTTACCGTTCCGGCAAGGGGACTTTTCGGTTACAGGAACGCATTCCTTACCGATACTCACGGCGAGGGTGTTATGAACTCGGTATTCGACGGATATAAGCCCTACACAGGCGATCTTCCCGGAAGAAAGAACGGATCCCTTATAGCATTTGAAACGGGTGAATCCATAACCTACGGCTTGTTTAACGCACAGGAGAGAGGAACGCTCTTTATCGGTGCAGGCGAACAGGTATACAGCGGTATGATAGTGGGCGAAAGTTCCCGTCCCGAAGATATTGAGGTTAATGTTTGCAAGCGCAAGAATATGACCAACTCCCGTTCGGCAGGATCCGACGATGCATTACATCTTATTCCCCCCAAACGTATGAGTCTGGAACAGGCTCTTGAATATTTGGGTGAAGATGAACTTGCGGAAATCACTCCTTCAAACATAAGAATACGTAAGAAGATACTCGATCCCACCGCCCGTTACCGTGCGGCAAAGATCAACAGCAGGCAAAACTGATATTTCGCTTTTCGGAGGGTGCTGATGGAGAAAAATAACAGCCGTGTTTGGCGTATAGCCGTATTTGCCTTTGTGTGTATACTTGTTTGGCATATAACCGCAGGGATAATGCCTGCTCTTGCCAACGGCATAAAGGCACTTACTCCGTTTTTATTTGCTTTTGTAACGGCATATTTGCTCAGATATCCGGTAGAATTGCTTGAAAAACTTTTTTGCCGTATGCAAAAAAACAAAAAGCATAAATGGCAACACGCCTTGGCGGTATTTATTCCCCTTGTATGCTTTTTCGGCTTGGTAGTTGTGGGACTTATAGTTTTGGTGCCCAATATCATAGCAAACGTCACCGATATTATCGTCGCATTGCCCGAATTTATCGTTGACGCACAGGAGTTTGCCAACGAACAGGTGGAAAATATTTCACTGTGGCTTGAAATCGATATAAACGGTTACGCCAATGACTATATTAACGTCGTAGCCCAAAAAGCCTTGGATTTTGCGAAAAATATCGAACCTCAAAGTGTTCTCTTTGCGGCATCGAATTTTCTTACGGGCACAGCTTCGGTGCTGATGGATACCGTGCTGTATGCGGCGGCTTCGTTCTTCCTGCTTTACGATTTTAACAGGATCAAGGGGTGGATGCATCAGGTGTTGCGCTTGATCACCAGCAGTGAAAAAACGTATAACACCGTGTGCGGAGTGTTGCATACCGCCGACGTTACAATGGAAAAGTACATTGTTGTGCAACTTTGCACTTCTATCGGAATGGGAATAGTTTGCTATATAGGATTTCTCATTTTCGGTTTGCCCTACGCAATACTGCTTGCCACCGTTGCGGCGCTTACAAATCTTATACCCTATATAGGTCCCGTAATAGGTATGATAGCACCCATAGTTGTGGCTCTTACCGCAGGTGACCTTAAAACGGCCATAGGCGTTGCGGTGTTTATGCTCGTTTGCCAGCAGTTGGAGGGCAATGTTATAACGCCTTTGCTTACGGGCGATGCACTTAATATAAATCCGCTTCTCGTGCTTTTGGGAGTTGCGGTATTCGGGGCGATGTTCGGTATACCGGGTATGCTTATCGGCGCACCTGCCGTTGCCGTAATAGCCAATATGATAAGAAATGCCACTGCGGACAAAAACGCAAATAAAGACAGCGGTCTAAACGTGCCCGATACGGCACAAAAGGAGAACTGAAATGCAATTAAGTAGAAAATGTTCACAAGTACAGGGTTCGGTAACGCTTGCCATAGATGCAAAAGCGAAAGCAATGAAAGCAAACGGTGAAAACGTTATAAGTTTCGGCGCAGGCGAGCCTGATTTTCAAACACCCGAATATATAGTCGATGCCGCAATCGAAGCATTGCACGCAGGTAAAACAAAATATACCGCCGCTTCGGGTATGCCCGAACTTAAACAGGCAATTGCCGAAAAAACCGCAAAAAAACTGTCAATACCATGCACAAGTGCCAACGTGGTTGTAAGCACGGGAGCAAAACAGGCACTTTTTAACGCATTGCAGGTAATTTGCAATCCCGAGGACGAAGTGATAATTTTTGCGCCCTATTGGGTAAGTTATCCCGAACTTGTCAAAATGGCGGATGCAACGCCCGTATTTGTTGACACCGTTGAAGAAAAGGGCTACGCAATAGATTTTGACAAACTCCTTTCGGCGATAAACGAAAAAACAAAGGCGATTTTGCTTAATACTCCCTCAAATCCCTCGGGAGCGGTGCTTTCGGAGGAAGATGTGAGAAAAGTTGCGGAAATTGCCGAAAAGTACGATTTGATGATAATTTCCGACGAAATTTACGACGGCCTCGTATATGACGGCGAAAAACATTTTTCGCCTATGCAGATAAGCGAGAGCGTGCGTAAAAGAACGGTTCTCGTAAACGGTATGAGCAAATCTTATGCTATGACAGGTTGGCGTATGGGATATTCCGTAAGCGACGGCGAAATAGCAAAACTTATGGCTAACTACCAAAGTCACGCCACGGGTAACCCCAACACCGTAACACAGTATGCCACCCTTACGGCGGTAACAAAGGAAAACGTTGAGTTTCCCAGTATGTATGCGGAGTTCGACAGGCGCAGAAAACTGACGGTGGAAGCGGTAAACAACGTTGAGGGCATCTCGGCGAGAATGCCCAAAGGTGCATTCTACGTAATGGTTTGCATAAAAGAACTGTTCGGGAAAAAACACGGTGACAGAGTGATAAACAGTTCAATGGACTTTGCCGAAGAATTGCTTGACAGCAAAAAGACAGCAGTTGTGCCCGGCGGACCTTTCGGTGCGGAGGGATATATACGTCTTTCCTACGCCACAAGCGAAGAATGCATATTAGAGGGAATAAGGCGTATTGCCGAGTTCGTTAAAGAGGTGAAATAGATGTTAAAATTAGACAAGCAAATAAACAGGCTTACGGAAAACGAATATAAATATACTTTGCAGGATGTGGAACAACCCGAACTTTACAGGAAGTTTTACGATTACGAGTCCATTCCAAAAGTAGCTTTTAACGAACGCCTTGTGCCTATGGTAACACCTGATGAACTGTGGATAACCGATACCACATTCAGAGACGGTCAACAGTCAACTTCACCCTTTACCGTAAAGCAGATAGTAGATATATACAAACTTCTTTCCCGCCTCAGCGGTGAAAAGGGTATAGTAAGGCAGAGTGAATTTTTCCTTTACAGTGAAAAAGACCGTGCCGCAGTGGAAGAATGTGCGTCGCTCGGCTTGAAATTCCCCGAAATCACAAGTTGGATAAGAGCAAATCCCAAAGACTTTGAACTTGTTAAATCAATGGGACTTCGCGAAACGGGTATTTTGGTAAGTTGCTCGGATTACCATATATTCAAGAAAATGAACCTTAACCGTTCACAGGCAATGGAAAAATATCTTTCGGTTATAAAAGCCGCTTTGGACGTGGGCATTGTTCCCCGTTGTCACTTTGAAGATATAACCCGTGCGGATTTCTACGGCTTCGTGGTTCCCTTTGCCATAGAACTTATGAAACTTTCCTCCGAAAGCGGTATTCCCATAAAAATACGTGCTTGCGATACTATGGGCTTCGGTATTTCTTATCCCGGTGCATCGCTTCCCCGTAGCGTTTCGGGAATAATCTACGGTCTTAACCACTACGCAGGCGTGCCCAGTGCTCAACTTGAATGGCACGGTCACAACGATTTCTACAAAGTTGTTACAAATGCGGCTACGGCGTGGCTCTACGGCTGTTCAAGCGTAAACTGCTCGCTTTTGGGCATCGGCGAACGTACGGGCAACTGTCCCCTTGAAGCAATGGCTATTGAGTATGCTTCCCTCAGGGGTACCGCCGACGGAATGGATCTTTCGGCGATAACCGATATTGCGGAATACTTTGAAAATGAACTCGGCTACGAAATTCCGGGCAACACGCCTTTCGTTGGACGTAATTTCAATGCTACGAGAGCAGGTATTCACGCTGACGGTATGCTTAAAAACGAGGAAATATACAATATCTTCGACACCAAAAAAATACTTAACCGTCCTGCTACCGTAATAGTTGACGCTCATTCGGGACTTGCGGGAATAGCCTATTGGCTTAACGGCTACTACCACCTCAGCGGAGACCTTGTGGTTGACAAACGGGAAGATATCGTGCTGAAACTTAAAGAACTTGTTGATAAGGAATACGAAAACGGCAGAAATACCGCAATGGGAGATTTTGAACTTGATGCGATGATCAAGTCCATTGACGAAGATATGCATTCGGCATTCGAACATCATCACTTGGCAAAAAAACTTATAAATAAGTAAAAATCATAACCGCTTTGTACCTTTTTGTGGGGCAAAGCGGTTTTTTCAAATATTACAAAAGTGTTGCGTAAAACGGCGAACCGTGTTATACTTTAACCGTAAAATGCTTATTTTACGGCATTTTGACGGTTTTATTTAACGGAGGGTTGTTATGCGACTGAGAGAAAAAACGCTTGCGCTTATATTAACGGCAGTTCTTTTACTCAGTGCTTGTATGCCGTTTTTCGGTCTGTCGGTGGAAGATTTGACTGAAATGAACAAACGGGGTATAGTGGTAACGGGCGGAAGCAACCTTAACGTTAGGAACGAACCGGGTACAAACGGCACGGAAATTATATTTACTTTGCCCAAGGACAGCGTTGTGGACGTAACGGGCTCGGTAAAAATGTCTTCGGGAGAAGAGTGGTACAGGATAAAGGCAAACGGCAGAGAGGGTTACGTTTTGGCAAAGTATATAACTTTGCGTGATATTCCCACCGATTCAGATGAAGCCTTTGAAGAAGAAATATCGGTTTTTCCCGAAAGTTACCGAGAGAGTCTGCGCGAACTGCATATTCTGCATCCGAATTGGAAATTCTACGGATTGGAAACGGGAATAAGTTGGGCGGAACTTACAAAAAACGAATATCTTACGGGGCGTAATTTGATACAGACTCCCCAAGCGTGGATGTCCTACGAAAAGGGTGCATACGATTGGACAAACGGAAAATGGTATTCCTTTGACAGCGGCAATTGGGTTCAGGCGTGCCGAGAAGCCATTGATTACTATCTTGACCCGAGAAATTTTTTGGACAATACGTCCGTATATCAGTTTCTCGTGCTTTCCTATGACGGCAGTGAATATTCCGTTGAAGCGGTAGATGCTATGCTCAAAGGCTCCTTTATGTATCAGACGGAATGCGGTGACGGAATGACGTACGCCGAGGCACTGATAAAAGCAGGTAAGGAAGCCGGCGCATCGCCCTATATGCTTGCAGGCAGAATAAAAATGGAACAGGGGTCCGTAGGCAATAAGTTGGCACACGGCACTGTTTCGGGATATGAGGGATATTATAACCATTTCGATATAGGCGCATATGCGGCAAACGGCAACAGCGCAATGGTAAACGGTGCAATTTACGCAAAAAATAAAGGGTGGGATACGCCCTATAAAGCACTTTTGGGCGGAGCGGAATTTTTAGCGAAAAATTACATAAAAGTCGGGCAGAATACTATGTACCTGCAAAAATACGACGTTGTTGACGGCGGAAACGGCTTTTATAACCATCAGTATATGACCAATATCGGTGCCGCCGCATCCGAGGGAGCGGTTTTGCGCAAAGGCATAGCAGGCACAAATGCAGAGGAATCGGCACTTTCCTTTTTAATTCCGGTTTATAGCGATATGCCGAAAGAAAATTCGCCAATGCCTCTTAAAACGGGCAGTGCGAACAACCTGCTTGCATCACTGACGCCATCCGAGGGCGAGTTTACGGTGGAATTTGATAAGTACACGCAGGAATATGATTTATTTACCGATAAAGGTGAAATAACGCTTTCGGCAACGGCTATCGATTCCGAGGCGGAAATATCGGGCACGGGAAAACACACGCTTTACTACGGCGTAAACGAAATAGAAATTAAAGTCAAGGCAACAAACGGCTGTACCCGTATTTATACGGTGGCAATTTCAACCTCTTACGAGGGCAACGGCACGGCACCGACACCCACACCGACACCCACACCGTCAACTTCGCCTAACGTAACGCCTACTGTAACGCCTACTGTAACGCCAATGCCCACACCGACGGCGGAGAAAAGTTTTGAATGCGATTATACGGTGGAAGACGGATATATAAAGGGTGTTTTGCCTCAAACCGCTCTTGCGGATTTTAAAAGCAAACTTCGGATAAAAGGCTATACTGCCGTATTCAAGGATGCATCGGGAAAAGAAAAAAGCACTTCGGATAATATGAAAACAGGCGACGTACTGTCCCTTTGTTTCGGCAATACCGAGGAAAAAAGATTTTCGGTGGTTATTTACGGTGACGTAAATTGCGACGGAAAACTTAATTCGGCGGATCTTCTTGCCACACAGCGGTATATTTTAGGTTTTACACAGGCAAAAAACGAAGCCGCAAAAATTGCCGCGGATTTTAATAAAGACGGCAAGGTAAATTCACGGGATCTTTTGTCCTGTCAACGAAAAATATTGGGTCTTTCCTAAAATGAGGTGACTGTAATATGAAAAAGAAATTATTATCACTGTTTTTAATATGCACAACGGCGATATCTCTGCTTGGAACAAGCACTTTTGCCGCACCGTCGTTAAGCGCATCGGTTTCCAAAAGCGAAGTCAATGTGGGAGATTCGGTAACGGTGACCTTTACGGTAAAGGGCGATAAAGTCGTGGGCAGTGTTGATGCAATAGTGCAGTATGATGACGAACGCCTTGAATATACTTCGGCAAAAGGCTCGCTGGGCAATTTCGGCGAAAATGCGCAGGGACAGACTATAAAATTATCGGATTATAATGTCAACAGTACATCGTCTACCTATACTTTAAGTCTTACGTTTAAAGCAAAGGCGGTGGGTGAAGCAACCGTTTCCCTTAGGGGACTTGACTGCGCATACACCGATGAGGAACCTTTTTCCGCACCGGATAAATCGGTAAAAATATCGGTAAAATCGAAAAACACATCCCTTTCTTCCAACTGCGATTTAAAGGACTTGCAACCTCCGGCAGGATGCAAACTTTCACCTGCTTTTTCATCTAACATTACCGAGTACACCTGCACGGTGCCTTATTCGGTAAAATCGTTCCCGCTTGAACCTGTCCGTGCCGATTCAACCTCAAAGGTATCGTATTTCGGAAGCGTATCACTTAACGTGGGCGAAAATACGAGGGGCGTAAAAGTTACCGCACAGGACGGCACGGTTAAGACTTATACGGTTAAAATAACAAGGCTTGAAGACAGTACCGCCACGGCGGAACCTACTCCCACCGCAACCGCCACACCCGAACCTACCGAAAACCGTCTTACGGCGACGATTGACGGAAAAATACTGACCGTTATGGATAAAATACTTTCCGAACTTCCCCAAGGCTTTGAAAAATCCGCAAGATATTATGACGGAGAAGAAGTTGAAGTAGGCGTTTTGGGCGACGTATGCATATACGAACTTACCGACGGAGAAACGAGCAGTTTTTATATTATATCCTACGGAGTGATTGAAAAGTACATTTCCGTTAAGGTTACGGGTACGGAATATACCGTATTAAGTAAAAACGACAGAGATATGAGCCGTTTTACCGAAAAGCAAGTTGTTCTTCCCTCGGGTGATACGGTAAAAGGCTGGGAGACCGACGGTTTAGGCGAGGGCTATTATGCAGTTCCCGTTATGAATAACGTTACGGGTGAAACCTATATGGCGGTTTACTGTGCGGAAGACGGAACAATGCAAAAAATGAGCGAAAAATTGCTTGAAGCGCTGTCTGCTTGCGGTCCCGTGCCGGAACCGGATAACGGAATAAAAGAATACAAGACTTTGCTTATGGTTATAGTTGTAGTTATAGGCTGCTTGATAGTGGCACTTGTGATAGTTTTGGTAAAGAGAAACAAAAAATCACCGCAACGCACATGGAATTTTGACGGGGAAAGCGACCCTTACGGAATTAACGAAAGCGTGCAAGGGCTTGACGGAACGGAAGATACGGAAGATACGGACGGCACTGAAAACTCCTGTTTCCGAGAAGAAGAAATATATTTAGGCGACGAAAGCGATTTTGAATAAACGCAGTCACGCACCGAATTTAAGGTGCGTGATTTTTTTGCAGAACAATTGCGCAAACGGATGCATATTATACTGAGTGAAAATGCGGAATAATCCGCCGTTTCGACGGAGGGAATGTGTGAGAAAATGAAAAAAGAAACCTGTCATCCGTAAAGACGGTTTAAGCATTTTTTTCACACAGACAGCGCAAAAAAACAGAACACAGGGGAATGTGAAATTTTTATACGCAACAGTCAAATTGCATTGACATAAGCGTTCTTTCGTGATAAAATTACTTAATAATATTTTTGGAATTTTTGGGGTTTTTGCGATAAATAAATTTTTAAGCGGAAAAACGTCGGAGAGGGGAGGAAAAATGCGTACTGTTGCTATTTTACTGTGTGCGGTAATGATATGCGCAACGTTTTCGGGATGTAAGCCCAATGCGGATGCTTCCGTCACGCCTTCGCCCTCAACTTCCGCCACCGCAACGGCAAATTCTTCTTCGCCGAGCGAAAGCGCAGGAACGGCTGACACTCCCGATGTTTCACCTGCGGAAACGGACATAAATACCGAAACGCCCGTTCCCACGCCCACTCCCGAACCTACGCTTACGGTAAGCGATGCGCAAAAGACCACTATCGTACCGCCCGTACTCCTTACGGTTGGGTATACTACACCCCTTGACCCTGCAAGCGTGAATTTTCCGGCAAACTACAATAAACCTTATTATGTTGAAGTTGACGTAACCAATCAGTGCGTTAATATCTTCGTGCGCAATCCCGAGACAGGCGCATATGATGTTTTGCTTAACAGGTTCATCGCCTCGGGCGGAACTTCCGATAAGCCAACGCTTACAGGTAATTTCTTTATAAGAACGCAGGCGGAACAGAGAGCGGCAACGGGGCAGAACTTAAAGGAATACCGCTATTATTTTCAAAAATACGATTCCTACGCCTATTACATTACGAGATATTACAATGCGTATATGTTTCATTCATATACGTTTATGCCCAGCGGTGGGTATATAAAAATCAAATCGGGCTCATATTACAATATGGGGAATCCCGGTTCGGCAGGCTGTATGCGTATGCTTATGAGCCACGCCAAGTGGATATTCGATAATATTGACGGCGGTACGTACTGCGTTGTCACCAAGGCACGCAAAACCGACAGCACTTTGCGCAAGACACTTAAATCGTATTTGCCTCCTTTGGGGTATGATATGACATCAAGTTGGACGCCGGGGGACAATTCACAGGGGCTTGTTCCCGTAAGCGAAGTGCAGTCGCCCCAAAAGGTGAACAGTGCTAAGCCCAAGGTTACACCTAATCCTTACCTCACGCCTCCGCCCACTCCGTCGATTACACCCACTCCGTCGATCACACCTACGCCGACGGTAACGCCTACGCAAAAGGTAACGCCTACGCCCACGCGTAAGCCAACACCCACACCTACAAGGGAACCTACTCCAACGCCCACGCCCACGCCAACGCCAACGGTAACACCGTCTCCGTCGGCAACGCCTACGGCAATGTCGGGAGAATAAAAAAGCCTAACCGCCGAATTTTTCTTCGGCGGTTTTTGTATGAAATTTTGAAAAAAACTGTCGAAAAAAGTGTTGACAATTAGCAAAATATACATTATACTATCCACCGAAAAAAGAAGTTTTAAGTCGGTACGGAGATGCCGGCAAGTTTCCCGATATACAAAGTGGCTCAATGGGTCTTGCCGTGCGTACGGCAAGATTTTTTTCGTGTTTTAACGCCTTGTGCGCTGAAATATAATTTTACGGAGGTTCATTAAAATGAAACTTGTTTACGGCATTCACGACAAGCCTAAATTCGGGCAAGTGCTTGTATTTGCATTCCAGCAATTACTTGCTATTCTTGCCGCAACCATTGCGGTACCTACTATAATAGGTAATGAAATGTCACAGTCGGCGGCACTTTTCGGTGCAGGTGTGGGAACTCTTGTTTATCTGCTCTTTACCAAATTCAACAGCCCCGTGTTTCTCGGATCGTCCTTTGCGTTTATCGGTTCGATGCTTGCGGCATTCGCAGGCGGTGTATCAATGTCCCTCGGATATTTGGGACTTATCCTCGGTACGGTATTTGCAGGCCTTGTTTACGTTGTTATAGCACTTGCGGTTAAGTTCGCAGGCGTTAAATGGATTGACAAACTTATGCCTGCGGTAGTTATCGGTCCTACGGTATCTATCATCGGTCTTTCCCTTGCAGGCAATGCGGTGAGCGACCTTACACTTGGCAAATATTATGTTGACGGCGCATCTTCCGCAAACCCCTACGTGGCTCTTATCTGCGGTCTTGTAACGCTCTTTACGGTAATTCTTTGCTCCTGCTACGGCAAAAAAATGGTTAAACTTATTCCCTTTATAATAGGAATCTTGGCGGGATATCTTGTTGCCACACTGTTTACGGTAGTGGGAACTATTACCGACAACACCGCTTTAATGGTAATCGATTTCGGAGAGTTCAGAAATATGAAATTCTTTGAAGTTCCCGATTTTACTTTTGTTGAAGCGCTTAAAGGCGTAGGCGAACTTAACGGAACTTATATTGCTACCGTTGCCGTTGCATATATTCCCGTTGCATTCGTTGTATTTGCCGAACATATTGCAGACCACAAGAATCTTTCCACTATTATTGACAAGGATTTGCTTGAAGAACCCGGTCTCCACAGAACTCTTCTCGGCGACGGCGTTGGTTCTATCGTTGGCGGTCTCTTCGGCGGATGCGCAAACACTACTTACGGCGAATCCGTAGGCTGTGTTGCAATCACGGGTAACGCTTCGGTAGTAACCATACTCACAACGGCGATTTTTGCAATCGTTATTTCGTTCTTCGGTCCTTTCGTAACGTTCCTTGCTTCCATTCCCAACTGCGTAATGGGCGGTGTGTGCGTTACTCTTTACGGATTTATCGCCGTAAGCGGACTTAAAATGATACAGAAAGTTGATCTCGGCAAAAACAAAAATCTGTTTGTTGTTTCGGTTATTCTTATTGCAGGTATCGGCGGACTTACCGTAACGTTCGGCAAGGTTACCATAACGGCAATTGCTTGCGCTCTTATCCTCGGTATCGTTGCAAACCTGCTCGTTTCCAAATCCACCGACGAAGAATAAAGCATTTTAATATGTATCAAGCACTCTTTCGAGCGAAGAGTGCTTTTTTTGTATAAAAGTGGCAGAAAATATGAATTTTTAACAAAAAAGTGTTGACAAAAATATGCGGGGGGGGGTATAATTGATGAACAAATAATTATTGGAGGAGTTTTTTATGAAGAAAGTATTATCGCTGATACTTGCATTTGTTATGATAATTTCCTGCGTGGCAATAATGCAAGTTGCAACACTTGCGGATGGGGAATCGATTTCTGAAACCAAAGGCGTAATTCTTGATGTTGATTTCAGTGATCCCAACGTTTACGGGTATAATCCCGACGGTGTGTTTCGAAATGCCAAAACGACCTATACTCATGAGGACGGAATGTTTAAATTTGATAATACAGGATCATCCGAATGGCAAACCCCGATGTGGAATATTACTGCAAGACTTAAAGAGTTTGCGACAAAAAATGCGGATAAAAAAATTCGTATAAATGTATCACTTAAAATGAAATCGGATACAGAGGGCGCAAAATCAAGGGTGATTTTCAGAGATAAAGACGGTAATGCTATTGGGATTACCGAAAGAAAAAGCGTCGAAACCGATTGGACAACTTTCAGCGCAAAGACTACTTATGATGCAAGTACTATTTTATCGGCAGATAATAATGATTACGGACTTTGCTGGGACGAAACTGTAAAAGGTGTTTACTATGTAGATGACATTTCGGTTACAGCACATGTTGTTCCTGTAAGTGACGGGTTGTTTGAATACGGATTTGAGAATGATGAATTCGGTGAATATTTTGGCAACTACTTGGGGAAAAAAGAATATGTAACAAGCGAAACAGGGAAAGTACATAGCGGAAATTATGCTATGAAATATTACGGTGGCAATGCGGCATACGGAGGCATAAGACTTAATAGTAATGCAATGTATGAATTGGTAAATCATCAGGCAGGAGTGTATAAAGTTTCTGCTTGGTATTACTTTGAAACCGCACCTGCGAATGAAAATGCAAAGTTAAATCTTAATTGCCGTATCAGCAATCAGCAATATAATAATACAACAAAGTGTACTAACAGACAAATTGAAATCGGTGTATGGAAACAGTATACATTTATGATTGATTTGTCACAGACTTACGTTGATGACAGTGCAATAAACTTGGCATTCTCAGAGGGTGCAGGTAATGGTTCGGTATACTATATCGATGATATAAAAATAGAGAGATTAACAGACATTGATAATCTTACAGGATTTACCGTAACTTACCGTAATGAAACCGATGGGGTGCATTATTATAATTCACCGAGTGGAATTTTGAGCGTTAAAGATGCTGAAAACGGAACGGTTACTAAAACGTTTGTTGTAAGGAACAACGGAACAAATACTGTTGATGTAAAGGTTGCATTTCAAGTTTCAACAGGCAGTGCTTGGGTTGGAGCAAACGGCAACGGAAAAATTGTTTCTGTTAAACCGAATGAAGAGGTGGTAACAAACTATTCTCTTCCAATTGATGAAAGCGGAAACTTTAAATTAGGAGACAAAACTTATAATATTACGCAGGTATTTATACGTGTGGATTATGACGGAGGAACGAGCAAGAAACTTTCGGCAGGTACTTCTGTGACTGTATATTGCGATAATGCAAGAAGATTTTATTGGAGCGGAAACGGACCACTTGAAAGTGATAGGTTTGATGACTATGTAACCGACACACCTATTTCCAACCTCACCCTCAATATGGATGTCGGAAGCACCCTTGATATGAATTGGTATGCGACATT
>CAZBLS010000044.1:0-14062 GCA_964492705.1 uncultured Oscillospiraceae bacterium
GCTTTTTTGTCAACAAACAGGTTGATTTTTACTGCGTATTATGATATAATTTTTTCGAAAAAAGAGAGGTAGGAAAATGAAATTTATTCAAAATGTGAAAAACACACAGATTTTAAAGAAAATATACGGTGACGATGCCAAAAATCAACTTGAAAGATATGAGCGTATCGGCAAAAAATTCGAAGAACTTTTCGGCGAGGGAAAAACAGAGTTTTATTCTTCTTCCGGCAGAAGTGAGATAATCGGTAACCATACCGACCATCAGCACGGCAAGGTTATGGCGGCAGGTATCAGTTTGGATGCCGTTTGCGCCGTACGCAAGACAGATGATATGAAAGTCCGTTTTGTTTCCGAGGGCTATGCAGGTGATAATGAAGTCGATCTTGAAAATCTTTCTCTTAACGTAACCGAGAGAGGCACTACACGTTCGCTTATAAGGGGTATCGCATACCGTATGCACGAAGATCTGGGTATGAATATCGGCGGTTTTGACGCATATGTGCAAAGTAACGTTTTTGCAGGCAGCGGTCTGTCATCATCTGCTGCCATAGAAATACTTATATATACAATTTTTGCTCACCTTTACAATAACGGCAATGTGGACGGTGTGGAGGCTGCAAAAACGGGACAGTGGGCGGAAAACAATTATTTCGGCAAACCTTGCGGTCTTATGGATCAAACCGCTTGCGCACTTGGTAATCTTGTTTATATTGATTTTGAAGATCCCGCAAATCCGAAAGTTGAAAATATCGAATACGATTTCGGCAAAAAGGGATATTCCATAATTATAACCGACGTACACGCCGACCACGCCGACCTTACGGGTGAATATGCGGCAATTACCGAAGAAATGGGTGCTGTTGCGAAGTATTTCGGCGTTGAAAAACTCCGTGACGTAAACGAAAACCTGTTTTACGCATCCCTTAAAAATTTAAGAGAACACGTTTCCGACAGAGCGGTTTTGCGTGCAATGCATTTCTTTGAAGAAGAAAACCGTGTGGAAAAAGCCGTTGAAGCGGTTAAAAACGATTGCATTGAGGAGTTCCTTGAAGCAATAAACGAATCGGGCGAAAGCAGTTGGAAACTTTTGCAAAATACCCACGCAACGGGAAGTACGGCGCAGGCAATGACGCTCGGGCTGGCTCTTTCCCATAAATATTTGGGTAAAAAAGGCGCTTGCCGTGTTCACGGCGGAGGATTCGGCGGAACGGTACTTGCATTTGTTCCCAAATCCGAACGCAAAGGTTACGTGACCGAAATGGAGAGTGTTTTCGGCGAAAATGCCTGCACCGAACTTTCCGTACGTCCCGTAGGCACCGCAAAGGTTTGTATAAATGAGTAAAAAAATTATTGCCGCACTACTTGCTTTTTGCATTACTGCGGCATTATTTGTATTGGCTTCGACTGCAACCGATACGGATATTCTGTCACATTCGCCCTATGACAGTTATACACGTCAGGCACTTGCTTGGAGAGACGGCAGAACGTATTTAAACGATGATCCGCAAACGATTGCTTACTTGGAACTTGCGGTATTTGAGGGAAAATATTATGTTTCTTTTCCGCCTGTGCCGTCGATTGTTGAGTTTGTTCTGACGTTTTTCTACGGTAAAAACACTCCCGACAGGCTTGTTACTGTGCTGTATGTATGTCTTTCGGCAAGTATTCTTACCCTTGTTTTTATGCGTAGGCGCAATTCGGCAGTAGGGGGGGTACTTTGCGGTCTTGCGTTTTCGCTCGGCACAAATATTTTTGCCTGTGCACTATTCGGCGGTGTTTGGCACGAGGCGCAAGCACTTTCCTTTCTGCTTTGTTCCTTAGCGGTATATTTTGCGGAAAAAGACGGGCTTCTATATAAGGGAATTTCCCTTGGATGCGCATCCCTTGCGGTGGGATGCCGTCCTTTTACGGCTGTATTTATACCTATTTTACTTATAAAATGCTTTAATGAGTACAAAAAACCAAGTGAAATAATAAAATTACTTGTATTTCCCGCTTTTACAGCTCTTGCGCTTGTTACGTATAATTTTGTACGTTTCCGTTCACCCTTTGAATTCGGTCATAATTATCTTCCCGAGTTTTTGCGTGCGGAAGACGGTCAGTTCAGTATAAAATATCTGTTGCCCAATTTAAAGCAAGCGTTTAAACTTCCTTTCGTTTTTGAAGACGGAAACTTGAAATTTAAACTTAATATGTTTTCGGCAAATATTTTTTATCTTGTTAATCCCTGCATACTGTATTTTGCCGTAAAGAATATAAGTTTAATTATAAGAAAGCACAGATTTGAAGATTTTGCTTTTCCCGTAACCCTTGCGATTTTTATTGTTTTAACCTGTATGCACAAAACGCTTGGAGGATTGCAGTTCGGCGCAAGATATTTTGTTGACGTTATTCCGTATCTTGCACTTTATGTTGCGCAAAATAAAAACGATACGCCGATGCTTGACGGCTCGGTTGCGGTTGTTTCGACTTTAATAAATTTTTCGGGTGCGGTTGCACTGATGAATATGATGTAAGGAGCAAAGAATGAAAATATTGTTTTATGATACAAAACCCTACGATAAAGAATCCTTTGAAAGTGTGGCAGGAGAATTTCCGCCGATCTCCGTGGATTATCTCGATGCGGATATTTCACCTAAAACGGCAAGCCTTGCAAGGGGATATGACGGCGTTTGTCTGTTTGTGGCTTCGCCCGTTACAAGGGAAGTAATTAAAGTTTTAAGTGAAAACGGAGTTAAACTTATTTTGCTCCGGTGCGCAGGCTTTAATAACGTTGATACGGAAAGTGCAAAAGAATACGGAATGACCGTTATGCGTGTGTCGGGATATTCTCCCGAGGCTATTGCCGAACACGCACTTGCCCTTGCCTTTGCGGTAAACAGACGTATTCACAAAGCGTATATAAAGGTGAGAGAGAACAATTTCAGCCTTATGGGGCTTACGGGAATTAACTTCTTCGGGAAAACGGCAGGCATAATCGGTACGGGAAAAATAGGTTCGGCAATGGCAAGGTTTTGCCGAGGGCTGGGGATGAACGTTATCGCCTACGATAAATTTCCCAATAAAGATTTGGATTTTGCGGAATATGTGCCCTTTGATGAAGTTTTGCAAAAATCCGACCTTATTTCGCTCCACTGTCCGCTGACGGATGAAAGTTATCATATGATAGATTTTGATGCCATAAATAAAATGAAAGACGGAGTAATACTTGTAAATACTTCCCGAGGTGCACTGATAAGTACCGAAGACCTTATAAAGGGCATCAGAATGCGCAAATTTGCAGGCGTGGGACTTGATGTATACGAAGAAGAAACCAATAACGTTTTCGAAAACAGGGAAGACGATATTTTGGAAACAAGCATAACTTCAAGATTGCTTTCGTTTCCCAACGTTATAGTAACTTCCCATCAGGGTTTTTTAACCCGTGAAGCACTTGAAGCAATCAGCCGTACTACGTTTGAAAACGCACTTTCTTTCGAAAACGGAAATTTAATAAAGGAAAATATGGTTGTATAAAAAACTTAAAATTTTACAGCGAAAGATTTCGGTAATATCTTTTTTAAAGGAGCGGTGGCTTATTTGTCACCGCTTTTTTGTGTGAAAAAGCGCTTTATCTCAAAAGCAAACATCAGTATATAAAAAATGCAACCCCGTCCGTTTTAGGATAAGGTTGCATTTTGAATTTAATTTTGTTTAATTTCTGCTTGAAGAAATTATTTCGATAAGTTTTTTGTTAAGTTCGTCCGAACGCTCTTCGTGAAGCATATGTCCGCAATCGGCAATAGTGGCTGAATAAACGTTTTCAAGGGAATTTTCAAAGAATTCAAGCATATCCAATGGATGCCAAGTATCTTCTTCACCCCAGAAAATATATGTAGGTGCCTGAACAGAGGGGAGAGACTCCATAATTTCTCTGTCGTCCCAATTGGAAAGGGCAACCATAGCCGAATCGAGATTTTCACGGTTGGAAAGCACCTTGTAGTAACGGCGAACAAGGTCGTGAGTAACGAATGCAGGGTCGAAATATGCCTGTACAAGTACTTTTTTTACCGTTTTCACACTGAAAAAGGTGAAAATAAAATCTGAGATCAGCGGTACGGTAAGATGTCTGATCGTGGCAGGATAGTTTTTTGTAACGCTTCCGGGAGAAAGCAGGAAGAGCCTTGAAACAAGTTCGGGATATTTCCTTGCAATATCAAGGGCGATTACGGCACCTGTGCCGAAACCGAGCAAACTTACGTTTTCAAGCGACATTGCCTGCATAAATTCACGGAGCATCTCGGTAAAATCACTTATTAAGTAGTCGCATTCGGGCTTATCGGAAAGTCCGTGACCGATAAGGTCAACCGTAACAACGTGGCAGTATTGGGAAAGTGCGTGTACGTTTTTACGGAAAGTGTACATAGCCTGTCCGATACCGTGGATAAAAAGTACGGTATCGCCTTCTCCCTCTTCAAAGTATCTTATTCTGTTTTCGCCGATCATTATATACTGACCGGAATTCTTTTTTACATTTTCCATAACAGCAGAAAAACTTCATCCTTTCTGTTTTATACGGCAGGTGTGGGAGTTACCACATTGGAAGTGGGTGCGGAAATATTACCGTCGGGTACCGTAAATGAAAAATCGGAAGATTTTTTAAGCTTGGTTTTCAGCAAATATCCCTGCATACCGCCGGAGGTGGTAACCTTTACCCAATCGCCCTCAACACCGTTAATTGTAACTTCCGTACCGTTTGCAAGACCCGAAATGGAAGTGTAAGTTGTTCCGGGACCTGAACGCAAACGCAAGGTACTCTTGGGATTGTCGAGAGATACTCTGTAAAGGGAACCGATTGCAAACTCTTCTTCCGTAAGACCGGGGTCGGGAGTAGGTTCGTTAGGCTCGGGAGTGATCTCGGGTTCCGTACTTGCATCGGGTGTTGGCGTGGGAGTGGATGTGCTGTAACTGAAATCTATATCGTCCGTAGGTACGGGATATACCATTTTTGCGTGTACGATTATACGGTATTTGCTTGTGGAATCGCAGGTGGAGAGAGTAAGTATTCTGTCTGCGGCGGTAAATGACGTGGCATCGCTCCTGTGCAGACCTTTTGAATTGGTTTCGCTGCACCAAGCAAGGAACGATTCGTTGCTCTCGAAAGCGTTGCGCAAATAGATATCTTCGGGGAAAGTTTTGTAAACGCTGTAAATTTCGTAGCGGTAAGTTCCGTAAAGAGTATCTATAAAGATATATTTGTGGGAATCGTAGTATGCAGGAGTTCCTTTAAGATAGTTGGCAAGGGTAGCAAACATCGTGTTATCTCGCATATTATGTCCGTGGAGGATAAGATTGCGAGAAAGGGGATTTATGGAACTTGCATTTGAAAGAAATATAGTGCCCGAAGTTGAATACGTTTTATCGTAACTGTGAGTAAGATAAAAATCCGAACCTTTGGGGTCTTCGGCAACGGGGTAGTTGATACCCAATCCCGGCATATATATCCAAGCCACTATATCTTCGTTTACGGAAGTGTGGAGCGACCATATTTTTGACTGCTTGTTGGTGTAACCGAGCGCCTTTTCGAAAGCGTTGGAAACAAGTGTGTCGGAGGGGCGCAGATCTTCGGAAAGACCGAGAGGGGAAAGTTGTAACGGGTCAAAGCCGTCGGGGTCGGAAGCGGAATAAACACTCATCCAATCCACTGTGGTGGAAGTATAGTTGTTAAGCGTGGGATCGTCAATAGGACCGATTTCGGTAATTTGCTCCATTTTTTGCCGTGCGATTATCTCGCTTATTTTTTTATCGAACAGTGCAAAAGCGCAAACGGAAATAACAACGACAAGTGCAATGGGTATAATTCTGAAAACAAGCATCTTGACGATTTTGGGATCGGAGCGCCTTTTTCTTTTAATTTTCAACGGTTTGTAATCGTTCATTGAATAACCTCCTATCGGAAAACAAATCGTATTCCGAACTTATTATACTACATTTTCGAGAAAAATGCACCATATATTTTCTGTCTTTTACAAAAATAAGTATAATTTTGTTGCATTTAACGGCTTTTTGGGGTAAAATAAGGGAAGAATTGTGAAAAAGGACTAAAAAATGGACACTAAATCGTTTACTACACTTGAATTTGATAAAATAAGAGAGCAGGTTGCGGGGCTTGCGGTACTGCCGGCGGGAAAAAAAGAACTGATTTCCCTTTGTCCGTCAACAGAGTATACAGAAGTTGAAAAACTTCTCACACAAACTGCGGAGGCAACGGAAATTATAGAAAAAAACGGTTCTTCGCCCATATGCGGATGCGGTGATATAACTCCCGTTATGGCAAGGCTTTCGGTGGGAGCAACTCTTTCAATGAAAGAATTGCTTACCGTTGCAGGATTTCTTTCTTCGGTTAGGCGTGCAAGACGGGAAATCTGCAACAGCGAAAGCGAAAGCGGAATTAAAGATACAGCAAGATTGCTTGTTCCCTTAAAAGATATTGAAGATGAAATTTTTGCCGATATTTTAAGCGAAGACGAAATGGCTGACGGCGCAAGTGTACAACTTGCTTCGATACGCAGGCAAATAAGAAGATTAGGTGAAAGCGTGAGGGAAAAACTCAACGGTTTAATGCGCTCGCTTGAAAAGGACGGCGTATTGCAAGAGGGTATTATAACTATGCGCTCCGACAGATACGTTTTGCCCGTAATTGCTGCGCATAAGGGAAGAGTGCCCGGTATTGTGCACGATCAGTCTTCAAGCGGTGCAACTTTGTTTATAGAGCCTATGGCGGTTGTGGAAATAAACAACTCCATAAGGCAGTTGAAACTTGATGAACGGGACGAGATACAGAGAATTCTCGAAGACCTTTCCACAAGGCTTAAAGAAAACGAAACGTCGCTAACGGGAAATTTCGGCATATTAAACAGTCTTGACGTGATTTTCGCAAAGGCAAAATATGCCCGTGAAAACGACGGAGTAAGACCTAAAATAAACAAGAAAGGTTACGTGAATATTAAAAGCGGACGTCATCCTTTGCTTGACAGAAAAAAAGCCGTACCCATAAGTTTGTGGCTCGGTAAAGAATTTACCGAACTGCTTATAACGGGACCGAACACGGGAGGTAAGACGGTTACCCTGAAAACCGTTGGACTGTTTGCGCTTATGGCACAGAGCGGTCTGTTTTTGCCTGCCCTTAACGGTACGGAGATGCCCGTGTTCGATGAAGTTTTTGCGGATATCGGCGATGAACAGAGCATTGAACAGAATTTGAGTACGTTTTCTTCACATATGAAGAGAATTGCGGAAATACTTAAAAACGTAACTCCCGATTCTCTTGTTCTTTTTGATGAACTCGGTGCCGGAACGGATCCTGCCGAGGGAGCGGCTCTTGCAATGAGCATTTTGGAAGAAATGCGGAAAAGACGGATAAGAACGGTAGTTACTTCTCACTATGCGGAACTTAAAGCCTATTCGCTTTCACACTCGGGCTGCGAAAACGCTTCGGTTGAGTTTGACGTAACTTCCCTTAAACCCACATACAGGCTTATGGTGGGAGTTCCCGGAAACAGTAATGCTTTTCTCATATCGGCTAAATTGGGACTTGACAAGTATCTTATCGACCGTGCGAGAAGTTACGTGGATGAAGATTCGAGAAATTTGGAAAAAGTGCTTTCCAATGCGGAAGAATACAGAGTTTCGGCACAGGAAGATAAGGAAGAGGCACGCAGGGCACGGGCAAGTGCATTAAAAGAAAGAAAAGAAATGGAAAAGCAAAGGTCAGCCCTTGAAGCGCAAAGGGAAAAACTTATGCTTAAAGCGGAAAAAGATGCTGAAAAAATACGGCAGAGAGCACTTGAAGAAGCAAATGAGATAATCGAAAAAATGAAATCTCTTTCGGGTAAAGACCCCTCGGATATATTTAAAGCAAGACAGGAGAGAAAAAAACTCGAAAGAAAAGAAGAGGCGAAAGAAGATTTTGCACCGCAGGGTGAAAGAATAAAAGAATTTACCGTTGGTATGGATGTGTTTGTAAGTAATATAAGTAAAGAGGGGACACTTGTTTCTCTGCCCAATTCCAAGGGAAAAGCACTTGTGAGAATGGGAATAATACAGACCGAAGTCGATGCGAAAAATCTTGTTTATCCCGAAAAAAAGGAGAAGAAGCAAGAAACGTATTCGGTGAAAATTCAGCGCACAAGTGCGCCCGTTTCAATGGAACTTGACCTGCGCGGGCAGACTGCGGACGAAGCCATAGCAAATCTCGATACTTATTTGGACGGGATTTTCGGCAGCAGTGTCGGCACCGTTACGGTTATTCACGGTAAGGGTACAGGTGCGTTGCGCAGTGCGGTAACGGATTTTCTGCGCAGAGATAAGAGAGTTAAGTCTTACAGAATGGGTGCTTACGGCGAGGGTGATGCAGGCGTAACGGTTGTGGAAATAAAATAAAAAAAGCCGTTGACAGAATTGCAAAAGTCGGTTTATAATATCTTTGTCGAAATGATTTGGGACACGTCTTTTAACGTCGGCAGACATACAGAGAACGTGCAGTATGCTGAAATGCACCTGTTTGCGGTTATAAGGTACCACCCGATGATCGGATCGCTTTGGCAGCGTTATATGCCTTAAATGAGAACCAATTTGGGTGGAACCGCGGATTACTGTCCGTCCCTTACGGAGCATTGCTCCCGTAAAGGACGGTTTTTTTATTTTCAGGAGGTAAAAAATTATGAAAATCACTTTGCCGGACAATTCAGTAAAAGAGTATGAGGGGATGACCACAGCAAGGAAAGTTGCAGAGGGCATAAGCGCCGGTCTTGCTTCCAACGCAGTGGCTGCCGTAGCAAACGGAAAACTCGTTGACCTTGACCATACCCTTACGGAAGATACGGTGCTTTCCATCGTAACTAAGAAAGATCCTCTTTATCTTAACGTATTGCGCCATACCGCAAGCCACGTTTTGGCACAGGCTGTTTTAAGGCTTTTTCCCGATACGAAACTTGCCATAGGACCTGCTATCGAAAACGGATTTTACTATGATTTCGACTTTGCAAAGCCTATAAGCAATGACGATATTCCCGCAATCGAAAAAACAATGGCGGAGATCGCAAGCGAAAAACTTCCCTTGGAGCGTTTCTTGCTTTCAAAAGAAGAAGCACTTGAATTTGAAAAAGATCAACCCTATAAGCAGGAACTTATCAGCGAACTCCCCGAGGGAGAGGAGATATCTTTCTACCGTCAGGGCGAATTTACCGACCTTTGCGCAGGACCGCATCTTGCATCCACTGCCGATATAAAGCACTTTAAAATCCTGTCCATAACAGGTGCTTATTGGAGGGGAAGCGAGAAGAACAAGATGCTTACCCGTATATATGCAACTGCGTTCAATAAGAAAAACGAGTTGGACGAACATCTTGCGGCACTTGAAGATGCAAAAAAACGGGATCACAATAAATTGGGCAGAGAACTTGAACTTTTTACCACCTCCGATCTTATCGGACAGGGACTTCCCGTACTTTTGCCCAAAGGTGCAAGAATAATACAGCTTTTACAGCGTTTTGTCGAGGACGAGGAGCAGAAGAGAGGTTGGCTTCTTACAAAAACGCCTCTTATGGCAAAGAGCGACCTTTATAAACTCAGCGGACATTGGGATCACTACAAAGACGGAATGTTCGTAATGGGTGACGAAGAAAAGGATGACGAAGTGTTTGCACTCAGACCTATGACCTGTCCTTTCCAGTATCAGGCATATTTAAACCGTCCCCGTTCGTACAGAGATCTTCCCCTCAGATATAATGAAACTTCCACGCTTTTCAGAAACGAAGCATCGGGCGAAATGCACGGTCTTATCCGTGTTCGTCAGTTCACCATTTCAGAGGGACACCTTATGTGCCGTCCCGACCAGTTGGAAGACGAGTTCAAGAACTGCCTTGAACTTTGTATGTATATGCTTAAAACATTGGGCCTTTACGAAGACGTTTCGTACAGATTTTCCCAGTGGGATCCCGAGGACAGGGACAAGTATATCGGTACGCCCGAACAGTGGGACGAAGCACAGGGCTTAATGAAGAAGATCCTTGACCATTTGGGTATAGATTATAAGGTAGGTATCGGTGAAGCGGCATTCTACGGACCTAAACTTGATATTCAGATCAAGAATGTTTTCGGTAAAGAAGACACGCTTATTACCATTCAGATAGACCAAATGCTTGCGGAAAAATTCGGTATGGAATATACCGATTCCGACGGAAGTAAGAAAAATCCCTATATAATTCACCGTACGTCCATCGGTTGCTATGAGAGAACGCTTGCGTTGCTTATTGAAAAATATGCAGGTGCGTTCCCCGTATGGCTTGCACCCGTACAGGTTAAGATTATGAATATCACCGACAGAACCGACGAAAAGTGCCTTGAAATAAGCGATAAACTTAAAAATGCGGGACTTAGGGTAGAATACGATTCAAGAAACGAGAAGATAGGCTACAAGATACGTGAAGCGCAACTTGAAAAAGTGCCTTATATGCTTGTTGTCGGCGACAGAGAAGCGGAAGAGGGTAAAGTTTCAGTCCGTTCGCGCAAAAAAGGCGATTTGGGTACGATGACCGTGGACGAATTCCTTGCGAAAATTCTTCTTGAAGTTGCAACCAAGGAGTTATAAAATGAAGTTTTCCGTTACGTCGGCTGCGGTAAGTAATATAAGCCGAGATACAAGAGAAGAAATGGAAAATTTTGCGTTTTCGGGTATAAAACACGTGGATTTTAATTTTCATTCCAAGTATTTTCATCCCGACGGCAAAAGTTGTTCTTCTGAAGAATTTGAAAAACTTACCGA
The DNA here is from genome assembly GCA_964492705.1 of uncultured Oscillospiraceae bacterium. GTDB lineage: Bacteria > Bacillota > Clostridia > Christensenellales > QALW01 > UMGS1322. The sequence continues at coordinate 10,805 of CAZBLS010000044.1, forward strand.
GGATGCGGTCGTTTTCGGCTCAAAATGCGGTATAGATTTTCCCATTGCACACGCATCTTACGTTTACAATCAAAATGTAAGCGAAGAGGATTTCCAATGCCAAGTTAAGGACACTGTAAGGGCGATAGAGAGATGCGGATATATGAATATCGACAGGCTTACCGTCCACGCAGGGCACGGGTTCTGTCGTTCCCGAGAGGAACTTTATGCAAAAAACGCTTCTTTTTACGGTGCAATACTGCCTTATGCGGAAAAGCATAATGTTGTCATAATGATAGAAAATATATCCGAAAAGATATACAGACATAAATTTGTTGTGGAGACGGCAGAGGATATTTTGGAGATTAAACACCGTTTAAACGGTCATCCGCTTATCCGTGCCTGTTGGGATACAGGTCATGCAAACCTTTGCGAACTTGACCAATATTACGAGATAAAAACTCTCGGCGAAGACCTTTTCGGTGTACATATGCACGATAATTTCGGGTATAACGACGATCATATGGCTCCTCTTTCGGGGAATGTGAATTTCGATGAAGTTCTCCGTGCTATGCAGGAAGTAAACTATTCCGGACCCCTTAACTTTGAGTCGAAAGGTTTCCGTTCGGGTGACGAATGGCCCAATTTCCGCCGTCCGTATACGCAAGATGGAGAAAAACTTCTTTGGAGTCCAGATAAAATGCTTGTGGCGGAGAGTTTGCGTACGATGAAATTCGTTGCGGATTACATTATGAATAAATATAATATTTCCGGTGAATAAAAATGCACGTTGCAAAATAAAAAAGATTATGGTATAATACTTTAAGGTATTATACCTTTTTTTGTTACGGAAAGAAAAATTATGCTTGAAAATATCAGTTCACCGAAAGATATAAAAAAACTTCATATTGACGAACTTGAAAAACTCGCCGAGGAAATAAGAAGTGAAATTGTAAAGACTACGCTTCATAACGGCGGTCATTTGGCATCGAATTTAGGTGCGGTGGAAATAACGCTTGCACTGCACTACGTATTTGATTTTCCCGAAGATAAACTTGTGTTCGACGTGGGGCATCAGTGCTATACTCACAAACTTATTACGGGTCGCAGGGAAAATTTTGCCCATTTAAGGCAAAAAGACGGTATCAGCGGTTTTCCGAGCCATACCGAAAGCGAATACGATACTTTCGATGCAGGTCACGCTTCTTCATCGGTGTCTTCCGCACTTGGTCTTGCCAAGGCAAGGGATGTTTTGGGTGAAGACTATAACGTGGTTGCCGTGGTGGGTGACGGCGCAATCGGCGGAGGAATGGCTTTTGAGGCGCTTAACGATGCAGGTGACAGCCCCAATACAAAACTTATAATCGTGCTTAACGATAACGAAATGTCAATTTCGGCAAACGTAGGTGCGCTGTCGGGACATTTCAGCAAACTCCGTGCCACAAAGGGTTATGTGCGCAGTAAGGAAAACGTGAGTCGTGCTCTTAAAAAGATAAACAGATCCGGCAGACTGTTCGGCGCACTTGTACATTTGCGCAATACGTTAAGGTATTTCCTTATAGGCGAAACTATATTCGATTCAATGAATATCAAGTATTTGGGACCCATAAACGGACATTCTTTAAAAGATATGATAGAAATATTGCACAAAGCGAAAAATATGAACGGTCCGGTTATCATTCACGCTTTAACGTGCAAAGGTTGCGGTTACGGTAAGGCGGAAGAAAATCCCGAAAAATACCACGGAGTATCCAGTTCTTCCGACGGGAAGATAGGCTATAAAAAGTATTCGGCACAGTTTTCCGATACACTTTCCGCTATGGCGGAAACCGACGGCAGAGTTTGCGCCGTCACCGCAGGAATGACGTATAATACGGGGCTTCTTCATTTTGCCGAAAAATATCCCGAAAAGTTTTTTGATACGGGCATTGCCGAACAGCACGCTCTTGCTATGGCAGGTGGTCTTGCAAAAGGCGGTTTGAGACCGTACACGGTAATATATTCAACTTTTTTGCAAAGGGGATTTGACCAAATTTTCCACGATATTTGCCTGCAAAGGTTGCCCGTAGCCGTTTGTATTGACCACGCAGGTCTTACAGGTGACGACGGTGCAACGCATCAGGGCATATACGATCTCGGCTTTTTGCGTTCGATGCCTCATTTAACGTTGCTTGCGCCGAGAGATACTGACGAATTTGACAGAATGCTTAAATTTGCGCTTTCCTGTGAAGATCCCGTTGCAATAAGATATCCAAAAGGCAGTGCGTATACCTATGAGTGGGGCACGCATTTTGAAAAGTTAGATTGGGATGAACTTAAAAGCGGAGAAAACGGTACAGTCATAACTTTCGGTGCTATGATTGAAGAGGGAGTGAAAGTTGCCGAAGAACTCGGGTTTTCACTTATAGATGCACGCACACTTAAACCTCTTGATGAAGCCGTTTTACGTAAGATTTCCTCTAAACCCATTTGCGTAATAGAGGATAATGCGCCAGAGGGCGGACTTTGCGAGGGCATTTTAAGTTTCTATGCCCGTGAAAATATAAGAGCCGACGTTTACGGGTTTGCCCTTAAAGACGAATTTGTAAGCGTAGGTACCGTTTCACAGCAACGCAGGGAAAACTGCCTTGACGGCAAGAGTATTACGGAAAAATTGAAAAATGAGATTAGATAAATGTATTCTTATGCGTAACCTTGCTTCATCGCGGAGCAGGGCGGAATTGCTTATAAAAGAAGGCTCCGTTTCGGTAAACGGCAAACAGATCTTAAAACCGTCTTTTGATGTTAATGACGGTGATGAGATCGCAGTCACCGACGGAATAAAATATGTGGGAAGAGGCGGACTTAAACTTGAAAAAGCGATTGAAACTTTTTCGGTTACGGTTAAAGAGTGCGATTGCCTTGATATAGGTGCTTCCACGGGCGGATTTACAGAGTGTTTACTGAATTACGGCGCAAAGAGCGTTGTTGCGGTGGACGTGGGGCACGGGCAAATGGCTGAAAAACTTGTTTCGGACAGCCGTGTGACTTTGCTTGAAAACACAAACGCCCGTTTCTTAACTCGGGAAGCGGTTTTCGGGCAAAAAGATATTGCGGTAATGGACGTTTCGTTTATTTCGCAAACGGCGATTTATTCCGCAATGTTTTCCTGCTTAAAAGATGACGGAAGAGCGATTACCCTTATAAAACCGCAGTTTGAGGCAGGCAGTGAGTTTTTAAATAAAAAGGGAATAATAAAAAACAAAAAAGCCTACGCTTACGTTTTGGAGAAGATAGCCG
>CAZBLS010000045.1:0-13890 GCA_964492705.1 uncultured Oscillospiraceae bacterium
GGTTAAGAATACTCGATATGGTGCGGATAACAGGACTTGAACCTGCACGGTTGCCCATCGGAACCTAAATCCGACGCGTCTGCCAATTCCGCCATATCCGCTTATTTCTTTTTACCGTAGAGGGCGATACGCTTCATAAAATAGTTCCACACGGTAACAAGCAACGTAACGATGGGCTTTGCTATGATTGCAGGCAGTTTCATTTCAAACAGCCACATAAGCAGTTCCGTCCATCCGAGACCGAGTACGCTTGAACCGATAAATATTACCTTGGATTTTAGATCTTGCTGTTTTGCGCCTTTAAACACCCAAACAACGCACAGAATATAATTGAGAATTACCGATACGGAAAATCCCGCGGCGATGCTCAACCAATGTAAATTTTCGGGCACGATAAAGGCATCCATTAAAAGCATAACGCCGTAATCCACAAGGAAGCAAACTCCACCGTTAAATGCAAACCTGAATATTTCACCAAAGCGTTCGCTTTTTATAATCTCTTTTATCTTTTTCAACGAAGCACACCTCTTTTGACTTTATAATACCACATTTTACGTTATTTTGCAAGAAAAAAGAATTCGGAATCACTCCGAACTCTTTTCCTGCTACGTAACTTTTACGGATAATTCTTTTGTCATTATTTCGTTGCCGTCGGTAACGGTTATTTCAAGATTTTCATACTGCATTTTATATCCCTTTTCGGGAATATCTCCCGCTTTTTCCGTTATCCAGCCGTTTACGGTAACCGCATCGGTCTCTTCGTCTTCAAGAGAGAAAAACTCAAAAAATTCTTCCGTGGGAGTTCCGCTCATTATGCGGTATATGTTTTCTCCCGTTTTAACGATATTTTTGACTTCTTCATCGCCTTCATCCCATATTTCACCCAAGATTTCTTCTATGATATCCTCCATAGTGACAAGTCCCGCGGTCTCGCCGTATTCGTTTACCACTATGACCATATGGTTGTGTTCGGTCTGCATTTCCTTAAATAAAACATCAAGATGCACGGTTTCGGGCACAAACACAGGCGGACGCATTATATCCTTAACGGTTTCGCCTCCGTCTTTCAGCAGGAAATCTCTTGCGTAAAGAATACCCACAACGCTTGCGGAGTCCTTTGCAATAACGGGAATGCGGGAATATCCCTCTCTTTTTATAACGGAAATCACCTTTTCGTCGGAGTCATCTTCCGAAACGTATACGATATTCTTTCTCGGCATCATTATATCGTCGGCGCACATACCGTCAAGTTTGAAAACGTTTTTGATGTACTTGATGTCATTGCTGTCAAGGCTTCCATCGTCTTCACCGGCATCCAGCATAAGCATTATATCTTCTTCCGAAACGGGTTCTTCCCCGTTATCCTTATCGATACCGAAGATTTTAAGCACGCCGTTTGTGGATGCGGTCAACAGCCATATTACGGGACTTAACACCTTTGAAAGTGCCGTAATCACTCCGCACACGGTTTTTGCCAATTTCTCTTTGTGGCGCATTGCTATGCGTTTGGGAACAAGTTCACCGAACACAAGCGTAAAGAACGAAAGAACAAGTGTAATTAAAATAACCGAAACAGTATTTACGGTGCCTATACTTGCCTCGGAAAGTGAAAATGCTTTTACGAACCAAGAAGACAGCAACTCGGCAAAGTTATCGGCGGCGAAAGCCGAGCCGAGGAAACCTGCCAAAGTAATACCTATCTGTATGGTGGAAAGGAACTTTGTGGGTTCTTCAATCATTTTAAGCATTTTGGATGCTTTTTTATCTCCGTCTTCCGCCTGCGCCCGTATCTTTTTTTCGTTTAGAGAAATTACGGCTATTTCGGTGGAAGCAAAAAATGCGTTTAGCATTATAAGAACGATTTGAAGCAACAACTGTTTAATAACGTCTGTCATTTTAAACCTTTCAATTTACCTATATTCAGCCTAAAAGTTCTTTTTTTGAATTTATAATTCCGTCGGAAATCATTTTATCCCAATCGGCATTTACGGTTTTTACGTGTCTGCCTCTTATAATTTTTTCACCCTTGAAGAGATATCCCTTATCAAGCATTTCTTCAACGGCACTGCGCACTTTATCCGCATCTTCTCCGTTTTTTGCGGTAACCGCCGAAACGGTTGTTTTGAACGTGGGAATAATATTCGGTTTTTCTTCAACCTCTGCCATATTTGTCGCAACAAGCCTGTACGTAAGCACTTTCAGGTCTTCTTCCGTAGGCAAAAAGCGCACTTCGCTCGCCACATCCTGTAACTGTCGGCTCACTGTATCTTTTATGCCGTATACAATAACGTTCTTTTTCTTTCTCTCGGTCAAGTGCCTTACAACCGACTGAAAATGCCCGTCGCCCGAAAAAATAATATAAGTATCTTCGCTTTTTTTACTGTCGGCATTCCTGTATATGTAGTCAAGCATAACAAAATCCGTCATATCTTTTTTTCTACGCATAAGGGTGTTGCCCGTTTCGATTATAGTATTGGTAACACTCCTGAGTTTCCTCAGTTCACTGCTCATTACCGGCACGGAAAAATCCGCAAACACCATAACGTCGGCAATATCGAATTCTTTTTTGAGAGTATTGATCAATCTTACAGGCTCGGGGCGTATTGAAAACATATTTTTGTACGAATAAAACCAGTATTCGTAATCCACAAACACGATTGCCTTCTTTTTGCGCCCGAATAATTTTTTCAGCATTCCGTCCCTCCTTTCATAATTAAATTCTTTATATTTATCCTTTTACCCAACAGTTTTCGCACACGGAACGTTTACAGTAACAGTGTTTTTTTACAAGTTCGCTTTCTCCTAACTCCTCCGCAGTGCCGTTTATCAGGGGAAGCATTTCATTTTTGACCGTTTCTTCAAGTGAAGAAACAAATCCGTCCCTGTCGCCGAGTTGCCAATCGTACAGTCCCACCGAAAGCCTTGACGAATAGCAAGGCATACCGATATCGTTATTCATAAGCGATACGTTAAAATAATATGCATCGTACTTGGGGGATTTTTGCATATAAAGTTCAAGCGAAAATCTTTCGTCTTTATAATACGTCCACTTGTATCCGCTCTTTTGGAAACCGAGGGGTAAGAGAATTTCGCTGATTACGTCGGTAAATTTCCGTTTGCGCAGGTTTACGCAACTTAATACATCCCTTTCCGTCACGTCAAGCCTTTTCCACCTGTAAAAGAAGTCCGCAACGGTGGCGTAAACCTTTTTCATATCGCCGTACTCTCGTATGTATGCGCATCTGCGCAACGTGCATACGCCGTCTTCTACACCGCAAGAAAACAGATCTTCAACTGTTTGTGGCAAGCATACGCCGTACACAACTTCCACGTATTCTTCTATCGGGTTTACGTTTACGGTAAATATCATTTTATTGAGCATACGGTAATAATAACGGTTGCAGTAACCGTCTGCCTGATAAAATTCCGACTTATTAAGTGCCGTAATACACATTGAGTAAAAATCCGACATTTTTTCTCCTCATTTTAAAAAATGCGCACAAAAAAACGTGCGCATTTTATTAGGCTTTTGCTATTCAACCGAGATAAGATAGTAATATACCGGTTGCCCTCCGCATACCACCTCAACGTCTGCATCGGGGCATACTTCCGTAATGCTTTGGGCAAGTTTATTTGCGTTTTCCTCATCCGTATCGGCGCCGTAGTAAACGGTTACCATCTCGCCTTTTTCCTTTAAAAGCTTCTCTGCAAGTTGGAGTGCCACACCGTTAAGGTCTTTTCCGCAGTAAGCAATATTGCCCTCTGCCAAACCGAGAATGTCGCCCTCGTGTATCTCATTGCCGTCAAACTCGGTATCACGCACAGCGTATGTTACACTACCCGTAAGCACCTCGCCGTAACTTTCTTTCATTTCTTCAAAGTTATCTTCACCGCTGTTTTCGGGATTAAACGCTATCATCGCCGAAATACCCTGCGGTACGGTCTTTGTGGGAATAACATAAAGTTTTTTATCGGTAAAATCCTGTGCCTGTTCGGCGGCAAGAATAATATTGGAGTTATTGGGAAGAACAATAACGCTTTCTGCATTTACCTTGCGCACCGCTTCGGAAATATCCTGCGTGCTGGGATTCATCGTCTGTCCGCCCGTTACAACAACATCAACACCGAGTTCTTTAAAGATATTTGCCAAGCCCTCTCCCGAAGCCACTGCCACTACGCCCACTGCCTTGCGGTTTGCCAGACGGCTCTGCATAATTTCACGGTGTTGCTGTACCATATTTTCGATTTTAACCCTGTCAAGTTCGCCAAGTTCCAACGCATACTGCAACGCAACGCCGGGAGTATTTGTGTGTACGTGAACCTTTACAAGTTCGGGGTCGCCTACAACTACCAGCGAATCGCCTATCTGCGCAAGTTTGTTACGCAATCTGTCAACAGTTGCTTCCGTAACGGTGTCTTTAAGTTGCTGAATAAAGAACTCGGTGCAGTAAGCAAAGGTTATTTCATCCATCTCGGCAACTTCGTCAGCCGTAGCACGGGAAATGGAATCCGGTGCCGCAGAAAATACGAAAGGTTTGATATCTTCGCCCAACTCTTCTCCGTGAACAACGGATGAGAATGCGTGAAGAATAGTCATAAGTCCCTGTCCGCCTGCATCTACTACTCCGGCTTTTTTAAGTTGGGGCAACATTTCGGGTGTTTTTTTAAGTATCTCTTCGCCCTCTTCCAACGCGTGCTCGAAAAGTTCCGCAAGGGTAAGCTGGGTATCCCTCTTTGTCTTTTCCGCAATGGTGCGGATAACGGTAAGGATAGTGCCCTCCTTGGGCTTCATAACCGCCTTGTAGGCAGTTTCCTGTCCGAGGCGGAAAGCGTTTATCATATCCTTTGTACTTGCATTTTCAACCGTTTCAAACTGCTTTGAAAAACCTCGGAGAATCTGTGAAAGGATAACTCCGCTGTTTCCTCTTGCGCCTTTAAGTGCGCCTCTTGACATTGCCCTTGCAACGCTTGCAAGATCGTCCTGTGTACAGGCTGAAACTTCTTTAAGTACCGACTGCATAGTAAGGGACATATTCGTTCCCGTGTCGCCGTCGGGCACCGGGAATACGTTAAGATCGTTAAGTGTCTGTTTGTTTGCTTCCAAAACGGTGGCTGCGGCAACGACCATTTGCCTGAGCGATGCGCCGTTTATTTCAGTTAAGTTCATATCTGTCCTTTCCTCAAACCCTGATGCCTTGGATAAGAACGTCAACGTTTTCAACCTTTAAGCCGGTTTGGCTCTCTACCGCATATTTTACCGCTTCGATAACGTTGTGTGCCGCCGCTACCATAGAAACGCCGTACTCGATGATAACGTGAAGTTCAAACCTTACGCTGTCCTCATCTGTAAATACTTTTATGCCTTTTGTAAGACTGTCACGTTTAAGCAGTTCCACTATGCCCTCGGCGGTGTTTGATGCCGACATACCTACTATACCTGCACAGTCGCACGCCGCAATACCCGCAATGGTGGTAAGTACCGTATCGGAAACGGTTACCGTGCCCAATGAATTGGTGGTTTTAATTGCCATAAAAGACAACCTCCTGATTATAATTATCTATAAAAACGCCGTATTTATACAATTGAGTATACATACATAATATATATTACTATATATTTGCCCGAATGTAAAGTGAAATTTTCCGTCACCCTTTTTTACTATTATATTTCACAATTCTCCAATATATGCCCCACAGTTCAATATATATTAAAATACATATTTATGCATTTTTTATGGTAAACGGGTGTTGAAACAGTAAAACTTTTTGTTTTCCGCCAATATGCGGGTGCATAGCCGTTGCAAAAAAATTTCTTTTGTGTTAAAATAGCGCAAAATAAACTTCAAGGCGGTGCATATATGAGAAATTACTCCGAAATTACACCTTACATTAAAGAACTTGCCGAACTTTCAAATTCAGGCAATAGGATAAAACCCGAAATGTACGCCGAACACAAAGTAAACAGAGGTCTCCGAGATCTTAACGGCAACGGTGTTGTTACCGGTCTTACGGAAGTTTCAAGAATAAAATCAAAAGAAACTCTTCCCGACGGCACAAGTATTCCCTGCAAAGGCGAACTGTATTACAGGGGTGTAAACGTACGGGATATGGTTTCGGCTCTTTTAAAAGAGGACAGATTCGGTTTTGAAGAAGCGGTATATCTTCTTCTGTTTTCAAAATTGCCAAATGTAAGCGAGTTGAGCGATTTTTCTTCGGAATTGGCTGAATACAGAAGTCTTCCTACCTCATTTACAAGGGATATGATACTTAAAGCACCGGGCAAGGATATGATGAACATACTTTCCCGAAGCGTGCTTGCCCTTTACGCCTATGACGAAAACCCCGACGATATATCGGTGGAAAACGTATTGAGGCAGTGTATGCAACTTATCTCAGTTTTTCCGATGCTTTCCATATACGGTTATCAGTCTTACCGCCACTATCATTTGGGCGAAAGCCTTATAATCCATCAGCCCGACCGCAGTCTTTCCACGGCGGAAAACATACTTTATCTCCTGCGTGACGACGGCAAGTTTTCTCACCTTGAAGCAAAGGTGCTCGACCTTGCCCTTGTACTTCACGCAGAACACGGCGGCGGAAACAACTCCACTTTTACCACGCACGTGGTTACTTCTTCGGGTACTGATACCTATTCTTCCACTGCCGCGGCACTCGGTTCCCTTAAAGGTCCCCGTCACGGCGGAGCGAATATTAAAGTCGTAAAAATGTTTGAAGATATGAAATCAAGCATAAACGTAAACGATGACGGTGCAATAAAGGATTATCTCGTTAGGTTGCTCAATAAAGAAGCCTTTGATAATGCAGGGCTTATCTACGGTATGGGACACGCCGTATATTCTCTTTCCGACCCCCGTGCCGACATACTTTCTTCCTGTGCCGAAAGTTTGGCAAAGGAAAAAGGTTTTGAAGACGACCTTGCCCTGTACAAAAAAGTTGCTTCTTTCGCCCCGGAAATTATTGCCGAAAAGCGGAAAATGTACAAGGGCGTAAGTCCCAATGTGGATTTCTATTCGGGGCTCGTCTATCAAATGCTGGAATTGCCCAAAGAGATATACACACCTATCTTTGCCATTTCCCGTATCGCAGGGTGGAGCGCACACAGGATAGAAGAGATACAAAATTCGGGTAAAATCATACGTCCTGCATACGTCAGCGTAAAGGATACGGAAAAATACGTTTGCCTTAAAGACAGAAAATAACTTTCCCCTTTATGCGGAATTACCCATAAACAAAAAGCAGAGTTTTGCGGTTTGGCTTTTTGCCGTTTTACGCCGAAAATTTCTGCTTTTTTTCTTTGAATTATTCCGTATTATACATTGCACGCTTTTTCCCTGCGTACCGAAACGATTAAACCGTCATCTTCCCGAACTTCGATAAATTCCGCTTCTCTTCCCGTAACACTTAAACAGTATTCTTCTCCGTCTATATTTATAAATTTGCTTAAAGTTTCTTCGCTTGCACTGTCGGTTTTTTTCGGTAAAAAAATTCTTTTGCCGTTTTTCTTGAAAATGCTCTCTTTTTTTGTCCAAATTTCGGCAAAAGCACGGTCTTTGTCACTTTGCGGTAAATATATGCTTTTTTCTCTCTCATTCAGCACGCTTACAGGCTGATTTTTCCTGAAAATCCGTTCTATATCTACGCCTATCGGCATATCCGAAACAGCCACCGCCACCCCATTACCGCTATGCGAAAGCGAGAAATATACGTCATCGCAGACCCATTTACCGTTTTCGTCCCTTTTTATATTTAAATCTTTTATATTCTGCTTATCTTTTAGGGCAAAACCAAGCAAAATCCATGCATTTATGCGCTCTTTTTGCCCCTGTTCCGTTTTAAAACTTTCTATGTACTTTCTTCGCTCTCTGTCGGCGATCTCCTCTGCGCCGTGAGCCGAAAGTTTGCCGTAATATACTTCCGTCATAATTTTCACCGTAAAAATTATACCATAAAAAGAAATTCCTTGCAAAGGCGATTTTGCATAATGGCTTTTTTATAAAGTTCGACAAAAAAGCATTGACATATTAATCGAACGACTGTATATTATATACATAAATAATTCATCTGTTTGTATCGGATTTGCGGTCAACATCAAAAAGAAAAGAGGAAAAAGCATTATGTTTTGTTCGAAATGCGGAAATCAGTTTTCCGACAGCGTTCATTTTTGCCCTCAATGCGGTTCATCGTTAAACGAACCGAACGCCGAAACGGACTCTGAGACACTTCCCGAGGAGCCTGCAAAGTTTCTCGGCAGTAACGAGCCGGACGACGGCAATTCAGGCGAATACAAATTTGCTCCGCCTACGCCAGTTCAAAAAAAGAAGAAGCCTATTCTACCCATTATAATCGGTACAGTTTCCGTTACGTTCATTGCGGTTATTGCCGTTGCGGTTTACTTGGTTTTAAATGCCCTTTCGCCCAAAGCCACCGTTATCAGTGCTTTTACAAAAAGCGGTATGGAGTTAGGCGAACTTTTTGAAAACAGCGAAAATTTATACGCTTTTGCAAGTAATTACGGCAAAATATCCGCTTCAAAAAACTATGGAGTAACAGTCGAAAGTTCCGGCAAGCAAACGGTTCTCGGTAATAAAATCAACTCTACCGTTATGATAGAGGGCAACATTACAAAAAATTCGGCAAGTTTCTCTTATGAAGCAACAAGTGCATCTTCAAACAAAAAACAAAGCGTTGCTCTTAATGCCTACATTGACGAAAAAGCGCTTTACTTTGAATTGCCCGACAATCTTGACGGCAGTTACAGCATACCGTTTGATAACATCGGCGATAAATTGCTGGATTCCCCGTTATGTTCTTCCTTTAAAACGCAACTTTCAAGTGAAGATGAAGAGTTTTTGAGAAAATTCGATATTAATCCGTTTGTCGACGTAAGTTGGGATGCTTTTAAAAAGTATGATAAAGATACGGTAAAAGCTTTTGAAGACAGCCTTATAGTAGAAAAATCAGGCAAAACTATCCCCAACGGTGACAAAAATATGAAAGTATACCGCATTACTTGGGATAACGGCGCTTTGGCAAAAGTCATAGAATCATACAAAGATTTTGTCCTTAAAACGGTTTACGGTTTTGACAGTGAAGATTTAAATTCTTACTTTAAATACCGCTACGGAAGCGATTATGTCAAAAAAGAAACCGTCACGGAATATATGGAATTTTGGGAAGGCCTTGACGTTTACGTAGGTATTGATAACGGATTGGTAAAAGCAATTCATTTTGAGGGCGAATCCGACGGAGACGATGGCAATATAACCTGTATTTTTGCAGGGAAAGGCAACATTTGGGAACGCCTTAAATTCTATTGTGATGGCAAATCCATAGGCGAAATCAAATTCAAGCAAAAAAAAGACGGATTTGAAATAGTTTTCGATTTTGCCGATAAAGCCACCTTTGTTTGCGATGACAGTGAACGCAAACTCATGTTTAAAATCGACAGTGACATATTCACCGCTGAATACGGTACAAAAGACAACGGCTGTCAGTTAAATTTCAAAGTAACCGATTACCGTTTTGGTACTGCAAACACAGTGGAATATTCCATTGCGCTAAAACCCAAAGCAAAAGTAAATAAAATAACGGATGCAAAGAGTATTACCGATATGACGGACAAAGAGTTGGAAGACCTTTCGGAAGAACTCAGCAAGTCACTCGTCAATTAAACCGCCACTCCATACTTCCTATTTATATTTATACGGAAAACTGCCCAAAAAGAGATATTCTCTGTTCGGGCAGTTTTCTTTTAGGGGTTATTATATAATTGCTCTTTGTTCTAATGCAATTTATAATTATTTTTTATGGCAGGATCCGCTCATAGGGCAAGATGAACATTTGCATCCGCAGGACGATTTTCCCTGTTTTTTATTTTTAACAAGTACCCAAACGGCACCTGCAAGGGCAAGTACAAGCAACAGCGCCGTAATTACCGTAGCAATATTCATTTTCAACCATTCACCCATATAAACTTCTCCTTTATATTATTATTTTACGTTTTTGCTTTCAAGTTTAGTCGCTTCTTTATAGGGACGTACAAGCATATAAACCATATAGGCAAAGATGATTACCGCACAGGCAAATGCGATCCATCCTGCACCGGAAATTCTGCCCAAGAACAGATTGCCGAACTGTGTTACCGTAAGTGCTATTGCATAAGCAAATCCGCACTGATATGCAATTGCAAACCAAGTCCATTTTGCATTGTTCATTTCACGCTTGATAGCTCCGATTGCCGCAAAGCAGGGAGCGCAAAGCAAATTGAATACAAGGAACGAATAACCTGTTATTCCCGTAAACGCCTGTGCAATGTTTGCATAAACGCTTGCATCTCCGCCACCGTAAAGAATACCCAGTGTACCTACGATGTTTTCCTTTGCCACAAGACCCGTTACCGATGCAACGGTTGCCTGCCAAGTTCCCCAACCGAGGGGTTTGAATATCCAAGCAACAACGCTTCCGATATGAGCAAGTATGGAGCAGTCAATCTGATCTTCCGCAAGCATTCCGAATGCGCCGTCTACCCAACCGAAGTACGTTGTAAACCAAACGAGTACCGTAGAAAGAAGAATGATAGTTCCGGCTTTTTTAATAAAAGACCAGCCTCTCTCCCACATTGAACGGAGCAGGTTGCCTACCGTAGGCATATGGTATGCAGGAAGTTCCATTACGAAAGGCGCAGGTTCGCCTGCGAACATCCTTGTCTTTTTAAGCATTATGCCCGAAACGATTATTGCCGCCATACCTACAAAGTAAGCACTTGTTGCCACCCAAGCCGAACCGCCGAATACCGCACCTGCGATCATTGCGATAAAGGGAACTTTTGCTCCGCAGGGAATAAACGTAGTAGTCATTATAGTCATACGCCTATCACGTTCGTTTTCGATAGTACGGGAAGCCATTACCCCGGGAACACCGCAACCTACACCGATAAGCATGGGAATAAATGATTTACCCGAAAGACCGAATTTTCTGAATACCCTGTCAAGTACGAACGCAATACGTGCCATATAACCGCAGGCTTCCAAGAAAGCAAGCAACAGGAAGAGTACAAGCATTTGAGGTACAAAGCCCAAAACAGCTCCTACACCTGCAACGATACCGTCATTGATAAGTCCGCTGAGCCAGTCAGCCACACCTGCATTTTCAAGTCCGTCACCTACAAGTGTGGGAATAGAGGGAATCCACACTCCGTAATCGGCAGGGTCGGGAGCATCGAAATCACCTTTGCCCTCAAAATAACTTACCGCATCTTTAAAGGTCATACCGAGAACGGTTTCTTCATCGAAATCATCGGGAAGATTATCGTAGTAAACGGTCATTTCGCTCTCTTCAAGAGTTTCTTCGTCTTCAATCACGACCGTTCCCGTCTTTTCCTCCGACGTAAAAGATTTTATCTCTTCAAGCGCTTTTTCGCCGTCAAATTCTTCGTCTTCGGGGTCTATCTCCGCAAATCCGTTAATTGCATTAAGCGCATCGCCGTATTCACCCGAAACTTCTTCGTATTCCCCACTGCCTATTCCGAAGAGATGCCATCCGTCACCGAATACGCCGTCATTTACCCAATCGGTAGCCGCCGTTCCCACGGTAACCATTGAAATATAGTACACAAGGAACATTATAACCGCAAATATGGGAAGACCGAGCCAACGGTTGGTAACAACTTTATCTATCTTATCCGAAGCGGAAAGTTTACCTGCCGACCTTTTTTTGCAGCAAGCCTTTATAACTCCGCCGATATAGATATAACGCTCATTGGTAATGACCGATTCCGCATCATCGTCCATTTCCGTCTCAACGGTTTTTATGTCGTTTTCGATATGAGCAAGTGCTTCTGCCGAAATATTAAGTTTTTCAAGCACTTTATCGTCTCTCTCGAATATCTTTATTGCGTACCAACGCTGTTGCTCTTCGGGAAGAGAATGAACTGCCGCTTCTTCGATATGTGCGATTGCGTGTTCAACACTGCCCGAGAATGAATGTTGAGGAACGGTTTTGGTACCTTTTGCCGCATTTACCGCCGCTTCCGCCGCATCGGCAACACCCGTGCCTTTAAGTGCCGAGATCTCAACGACCTTGCACCCCAACTGTTTTGAAAGTTCTTCCGCATCGATCTTATCGCCGTTTTTGCGTACGATATCCATCATATTGATAGCCACAACTACGGGAATGCCAAGTTCGGTAAGTTGCGTGGTAAGGTACAGGTTTCTTTCCAAGTTTGTACCATCCACAATATTGAGTATAACGTCGGGACGTTCGTCAATAAGATAATTACGTGCTACCACTTCTTCAAGAGTATAAGGTGACAGCGAATAAATACCCGGAAGGTCCGTTACCGTTACTCCTTCGTGTTTTTTTAATTTTCCCTCTTTCTTTTCCACGGTTACGCCGGGCCAGTTACCTACAAACTGATTACTGCCCGTAAGTGCGTTAAACAGCGTTGTTTTACCGCAGTTAGGGTTGCCTGCAAGGGCGATCTTTAAATTCATTTAGGTTTCCTCTCTTTCTTATTGCTCTACTTCTATTTCTTCGGCATCGGCTTTTCTGAGCGAAAGTTCATATCCTCGAACGGTTACTTCTATGGGGTCACCAAGCGGTGCTACCTTGCGCACGTAAACTTCCGTGCCTTTGGTAAGTCCCATATCCATAATACGGCGCTTTACCGCACCCTCTCCGTGAAGTTTTACCACTTTCACGGTCTCGCCGATTTTAACCTGTTTCAGCGTCCTCATTTCTTATTCCTCCAAGAAACTATATATTTTAGGCATTTTTTGCCGTCAAACCATTATTTTCTGTGCCATTTCCTTACTTACGGCAACACGTGCTTCCTTAACGTTTACAATTACGTTTCCGCCCATTACCGTAATTACCGTCACGTTTCCGCCTACCACAAATCCGAGGTTTTCAAGATGTTTTTTTACCTCCGGACTTCCTCCTATCCTCTTTATGGTATTTTCTTCTCCTACGTCCGCAAGACTCAGCGGTAACATATAAACCCCTCCCTTTTAGGAAAAACTTTCAGTTAGCGACTGCTAATTAAAAGATTTTTATATAGGTTAGCAATTGCTAACCTTGCGTGTCGAAATTAGGTTAGCACTTGCTAACCGTATGATATAATACACCTGTCTTTCACCTTTGTCAAGCATTTTTCGTCAAAATTTAAAAAAAGCGTTCCTTTTTTTCGGGAACGCTTTATCTCATAACATATTCACTTAAAAAATCCACGGCTTCAAGGTAGCCGTCAAAACCTTTTCCGCTTACCGTCTTTACGCAACAGGGAGAAATAAAAGAGATTTTTCTGAAATCCTCCCGAGTATTTATATCCGAAATATGCACTTCCGCCACGGGAATATTTATTGCTTTTACGGCATCTGCCAAAGAAACACTTGTATGGGTAAGTCCTGCCGGATTTATTACCGCACCGTCAAAGCGGTGGCGTGAAGAATGCAAAATGTCGATTATCCGTCCCTCGTGGTTGGACTGCACGATCTTCACTTTGATTTTCTTTTTTTTGCAGTATTCCTTTATTTTACGGCACAGTTCCGAATAAGTCCCGTGCCCGTAAATTTCGGGTTCTCTCTCTCCGAGCAAGTTAAGGTTCGGTCCGTTTATTACGATTATCTTCATTTATCTATCCCCCAAAGTATCGAAAACCGCCAACGCCGATGCAGACATTATCGCAGGAAGCGCACGCTTGACTATGCATGGGTCGTGCCTGCCCTCGGTACTGATCTTTACGTTTTCGCCTGTCGCCAAATCAACGGAATTCTGTTCTTTTTTTATTGAGGGCGTAGGTTTTAGCGCAACGGAAAACACAAGAGGCATACCGGTAGCCATTCCGCCAAGCACCCCTCCGCAGTTATTGGT